>JBDLTO010000077.1:0-3617 GCA_039805815.1 Bacteroidota bacterium
AGGTGCTGACCCAGTCAGGATGTGTATTGAGACAGGGAATCATGGTAAACGACTCTCCACCGGCATGGATGAATTCTTCTTTGCCCTCTTCTGCAATTTCCTCCAGGGTTTCAAGACAGTCGCTGACAAAGGCAGGACAAGCAACAAGCAATTTCTTGACGCCTTCTTTGGGCAGCTCTTCCAAACGGTTGGCAGTGTAGGGTTTGAGCCATTCTTCACGACCCAGCCTCGACTGGAAAGAGTATTCAAACTTATCAGCAGGAATGCCCAGCTTTTCTACAACGAGCATGGTTGTGGTGTGGCAATGCTGACGGTAACACTGTTTGTGTGCAGGTGAATCCACTGAGCAGCAATTGTTCACTTTCAAGCAATGACAACCAGTGGTATCTCCTTTGCGGATATGCCTCTCAGGCACACCATGGTAACTGAACAAAATCTTATCATAATCCTGTTCCAGAAAGGGGGCAATACTGCTGGCCAACGCGTTGATGTATTCCTCATCTTTATAATAAGGTTTGATGAAGGTCAGCTTGAAAGGATATTTTTCCTTCTCATAAACCTCCTTGGCATATTCAACAGCAGTCTCGTAACTGCTCATGGCATAGTGCGGATAGAGCGGTATGGCAATAACCTCATCAAGTCCCTCAACCTGTTTCATCAGGCTGTCAAATGCCGCCTTGGGAGTTGGATTTCCATAACGCATGGCTATCTCCACGGGCTCTTCAACATGCTGTTGTAAAGCCTGCTGCAACTGGCGGGTCAACACCATCAGCGGAGATCCTTCGTCAGTCCAGATTGACCTGTATGCCTTTGCGGATTTCGGGGATCGGAATGGTACGATAATACCCCTAACCAACAATAACCTCAAAAGATATGGGTAATCAATCACCCTTTCGTCCATCAAAAATTCACTCAGGTATTTCCGGAGATCTTTCACAGAGGTTGAATCAGGAGATCCAAGGTTCATCAATAGAATGGCTTTCATAAAATTTATAATTATAAGTACACAAAACTAAGTTATCAACTTTCCAGAGCTGATTAGGACAGTCACTGAACTGTCAAAAAAACGGATACAGGCATTTAAAATTGCCCGAAACACAATAAAATCAGCGAATTGACATTTTAGTGACAAGACAACTTGCGCGTGGTAATCCCTCGCAATACTTTTGTATTCGAAACCCCCTAATCATGGTTTACGTCAAATCGACACCCTTTCATTTTTGCATGGCCGGAGTAAACTACCGGAAAACTGATGGTCACCTGAGAAGCAGGTATGCACTCAATGATACCCAGTATGAAAACCTGCTGCAACTGGCAGGATCCTATCAGGTTGAAGAGTGCTTTGTTATTTCTACCTGCAACAGAACAGAAATATACGGAACAACTGACAGCGTAAATAAACTCATGCAATTGCTTTGCACACAAACTGAGGGTGATTTGCACGGATTTGAACAAATCGCTTACTTAAAGAAAAGTGAAGAAGCTGTTCGTCATTTATTTGATGTAGTGTCTGGATTGGATTCTCAAATACTTGGTGATTATGAAATTGTTGGCCAGGTAAAGAAGTCTGTAAAAATTGCAAGACAGGCTGGAATGCTAGGTGCCTATACAGACAGGGTTAGCAACCTCGCTTTCCAGTGCTCCAAGAAAATCAAAACATCAACCTGCCTGAGTGGTGGCACTATTTCAGTATCCTTTGCGGCCATTCAGTACCTCAAGGAGAATTTAAAAACCGCCGGCAATCAAAATATATTGTTGATTGGTACCGGTAAATTCGGGAGAATAACTTGCAAAAATCTTGTTGACTACCTGAATACAAAAAACATAACCCTGCTCAACAGATCCATGTACAAAGCCGAGGCGCTGGCTCAGGAACTGGGATTGAAAGTTGCCCCTATGGAGGAACTGCCTAACCTTTTGAAGACTGCTGATGCAGTTCTCGTTGCTACAAATGCAAAAAAACCAATTATCCTGAAAGAACACCTCAACAATGGAAGAGAAATGGTTGTGATTGACCTTTCCATTCCATTCAATGTAGAAGAAAGCGTCAAAGAACTCTCCGCTGTGAACCTGATTAATGTTGATGATCTGTCAAGGATAAAAGATGAAACCCTTGAAAAAAGAAATGCAGAAGTTCCCAAAGCAAAAGCAATTATAGATACCCATATTCAGGAATTTTTTGAATGGGTTTCGATGAGAAGATATGTTCCCGTAATGCAGTCGCTTAAATCCAAACTGCTTGAAATACAGGAAGCCCAGCCAGAATTGATGGCTACTTCATCGAAGTCAACAGAAAAAAGAATTCAGAATGCCATCAACGGCATGGTCAATAAGATGCGTAGACAGGATAACAAAGGCTGTCATTACCTGGAAGCCATCAACGAATTCATGACTGTAACAGCCTGATATGGGAAAAAAATTACGCATTGGAACACGGGAAAGTCAGCTCGCCGTTTGGCAGGCAACTACCGTACAGGGGATGCTTGCTGAAAAAGGAATTGAGAGCGAACTGGTTCTCATCAAAAGTGAAGGCGATATTGACCTGAAAACCCCGCTATATGCCATGGGTGTTCAAGGCGTTTTCACCAGAAGCCTCGACATAGCCCTACTTAATGGAAAGATTGATATTGCAGTGCACTCCATGAAGGATGTGCCCACACAACTGCCGGCAGGAATCATACAGTCGGCTGTACTCAAACGGGGACCAGTAAAAGATTTGCTGGTGTTCAAGGGCAACTGGCACATGTCAGACGGACAATGGGTTAAAACAGACGGTTCACCAATGCACATCGCCACCAGCAGTGTGCGCAGAACTTCACAATGGCTGAACAGGTATCCTTCCACTTCCATCCATAATCTCCGGGGCAATGTCAACACCAGGCTGCGCAAATTGGCTGAGGAAAATTGGGATGGTGCCATTTTCGCGGCGGCAGGTTTGGAACGCATCGGTCTCAGACCAGAAAATTCAATTGAATTGGATTGGATGCTGCCTGCACCGGCACAAGGTGCCATCATGGTGGTATGTGGAGCGGATGACCAATATGCATTCGATGCCTGTCAACTTCTGAATGATGAGCTCACTGCGAAGTGTACAAAAGTTGAGCGAGACTTCCTCAGAACCCTTATGGGAGGCTGTTCAACGCCTATCAGTGCCCATGCAACCATAACCGGCAATACCATGCACTTTCAGGGCGAAATACTGTCTCTAGATGGCGCACAAAAAGCAGCTATTGATCAACAAATCACCCTCGAACAAGTCGAAAATTGGGGAAAGGTTGCAGCCGAACTGATCCTTGCACAAGGCGGTCAAGCCATTGTGGATGCCATCAACCATGCGGGTAATTAATTACCATATTTTATCCACCAGACCTTTGGAAGAGGCATTGGTGGAAGAAGCGGCAAAACAGGGTATTGCAATAGACCAGTCCGATTTCATTGCAACAAAACCAATACTCAAAAAAGAAACAATAGAAAGCATAAAGTCTGCCATCCATAAAAAGGCAGCAGTGGTATTCACGAGCATGAATGCTGTAGATGCAGTGTTTGCGCAGCTTGCAGGCCATTCGCCTGAGTGGGATATCTTCAGCATCGGCCATACCACACAACAACTTATCCGG
>JBDLTO010000078.1:0-6042 GCA_039805815.1 Bacteroidota bacterium
GCGGGACTGATCCAGTTTCAATTTTTCTCTGGCAAAGGAGATGCTAACCTGATCGCCAAAATGATCAAAGAGCGGATGGGGGTGAAATACATGTTGTTTGCTGATACCCAGTTTCGTCAGATCATCCTTCACTTGTTCACTCATCACCACATAAGCATCCACTGCACTGTTGAAATAAGCTGTAAGTTGTCTGTCTCCCGGTCTTTTTTCATGAGGTATGATGTTATCAGCAATACAGATGATTCTTGTCTTGCTGCGAAACCTGGCAATTCTCAATATAGTTCCAAATGCAGGAGCAAAGAAAGGCATCCAGTATCTTACTATGATGAGATCTGCGTTCAGATTTCTGACAGATAATCCGGTTTTAATCCAGTTGAAAGGATTAACAGCATTGATCCACCGGTAGATTTTTAATCCCACAGGTGCAGGCTTATCTGCATATTGGGTTTTTCCGGGAAAAAGAAATCCAGGGTACTGCAGGCTGAAGGTAACAAGCGTGCACTGATGACCATCAGACTGAAAAGCAGTAGCAAGACGCTCTGTAAAAGAAGCAATACCTCCGCGATAGGGGTGAGCCGGACCAATAAAAACGATGTGCTGCGGTGTTGGCATCAGACATTTATGTTAGAAGCCTTTCCTGGAGTCGATGTTGTAGTGGTTTCTGTCTGGCGAGTTCCGGGATATCATTTCTCCCACAAAACCAGCAAGAAACAGTTGTGTACCAATCACCATTATGGTAAGAGCTACATAAAATGCAGGCCTGTTAGTTATCGGGAATTCTAAGTCTATTATTTTGGAAACGAGCAAATACAAGCTGATTGCAAATCCAATCATGAACGAAAAGGTGCCAAGCAGTCCAAAAAACTGCATGGGTTTTTTCCCGAACTTCCCGATGAACATGATTGTTGTAAGATCAAGGAAACCATTGACAAAACGCTCCCATCCAAATTTAGATGAACCGTATTTCCTTGCACGGTGTTCTACTTCTTTTTCACCAATCTTGCCGAAACCTGCCCATTTTGCCAAAACGGGTATGTAGCGGTGCATTTCACCGTAAACTTCTATATTCTTGATGACTTCCAGTTTGTAGGCTTTGAGTCCACAGTTGAAATCATTCAATTGAATACCAGACATTTTACGGGTAACAGCATTGTAGAATTTAGAAGGCAGGTTCTTGGTCAGCACATTATCGAAACGCTTTTTCTTCCAACCACTTACAAGGTCATATCCTTCATGCATCACTTTGCGGTAGAGGGAGGGGATTTCATCCGGACTATCCTGAAGGTCTGCATCCATGGTAATAACCACATCACCTTGAGCCTCTTGGAATGCCACATTGAGTGCCGCAGATTTGCCGTAATTCCTCCGGAATTTGATCCCTTTGAACCTTGAATCCTGTTCATGAATTTCAGTAATCACCTTCCAGGAATTGTCTCTGCTGCCATCATCAACCAGAATCACTTCAAAGGTGTAGGCATTGGATTCCATCACCCTTTTGATCCAGGAGGTCAGTTCGGGCAGTGATTCTGCTTCATCTTTGAGGGGAATGATGACCGATATGTTCATTTATTGGTTTTGGAAAGGTGAAGTTGGATTCTTTTTGGTTACGGCTGCACCTATGAGTGAGCCGATTGCACCAAAGATAAGTGTGGAAAATATGGTTCCAGCAATCAGAAACACCATGTAAAATTTCTTGGTGAAAGACAGGGCCATTTCAATCTGTTCATCGGTAACACGAGGATCTTCTGCCATTTTCTCTCTTGAAATTTCCATGATACGTTCCTGTGTTTCAGGGAAAAGCAAGTTGAATATCACCTGGAAAGCCAAAAGGATGATGGTGGCAAAAGCACTGGCTTTGAAGCCAAAGGAAAAAAGTTCACCAAAGGTTTTGTTGTTTTCATTGGCCTTGCCAAATTCCCTGATAAAGTAAATGAGGAGACCGATCATGAACACATAGCTGATCCAGGCAAGCGATTGGTTAGCCAGCTGATCTGTAACAATCAGTATTACTGAATATAAGATGAGAACACCAGCCAGGATTCCTCCGGTCATCAGATGGGTTACTTTTTTAGGTTCCATTTTACAAGTTTGATTGGTTAAGGTATGTTTGTCCGAGTACCTGCCCTTTCAGGGTGGTGTGAATATAGGGACAATTTTTTGATTTGGAGCCAAGGTTGTCTGCCGTGAAGCTTACAGTTTCATCAGGTTTGAAGAAGGTCAGGTCTGCAGTAGCACCTTCAGTGATTGCTGTATTTAGGTTAAAGATTTTCCTCGGATTGTTACAGATGACCTGCAGGATTTCGTCTACAGTAAGACCCGCATTTTGAAGCACACCAAAAGCCGCTTCCAGTCCGAGCATCCCATAACCCGCATATTCAAATTCGCAGATTTTTCCATCCGTATGCTGTGGTGTATGATGCGTGGTAACAATATCGATTGTTCCATCTTTAACAGCAGCTATCAGGGCCTGTCTGTCGGCTTCAGCGCGGAGTGGGGGATTGACTTTAAGGTTGGTATTGTAGCCACGCAGGAGATCATTTTCTGTAAATGTAAGGTGATGCGTGGTTGTTGATGCTGTTACCGGAATGCCTTCTGCTTTTGCTTTGCTGATCAGGCTCACAGACGAAGCCAAAGAAATTCCTGTGAGGTGGAGGTGTGCACCAGTATATTTAGCCAGGGCAAGATCACGCGCCACCATAATTTCTTCTGCGAGATCAGGTTTACCCGGTAATCCAACTTGCGTGGAAACAACACTTTCGTTCATGAGTCCGTGTGGAGCAATGGACTTATCATCCGGCACCTGAATGATGGTACCGTTGAATGAGGTAACATATTGCAGTGCTTTGATGAGGAGTCCTGCAGACTGAACAGGCTTATTACCATCGCTAAAGGCGATAGCACCACTTTGGTGCATATCATAAATTTCAGTCAGTTCTTTTCCTTCGGTGTTTTTGGATATTGCACCAATCGGATGCAGTTTAACCGGAACGGAAGCTTGGTGTCTGGAAATGTATTCAACACCAGTTTTATTTTGGGTAACCGGTTGTGTATTGGGTGTCAGGAAGACATTGGTGAAGCCACCTTTGGCGGCGGCTGCGGACAGGGAGTCAAGATCATCTTTGAATTCAAATCCCGGGTCTGTTCCAGAAACAAAAATATCTACCCAACCCGGAGAAACTGATAAATGATTGGGGGCAATGGTTTTGTCAGCCGCAACAGTAATTTTTTCAGCAATTTGCTGGATTTTACCGTTATGGATGAGGATATCCCGAACAGTATTGTTGTGCGGGGAGTTTATATCTTTAATAAGCACTTGTTGGACGAGAATCGTCATAAGAAATGAATTGGTCAAAATTAAGTGTTTTTTTCAAGAAATCATGTAGTTTTGCACACCCGATCGGGAAGTGGCGCAGCCCGGTAGCGCACTTGCATGGGGTGCAAGGGGTCGCCAGTTCGAATCTGGTCTTCCCGACAAAAAAGCCAGTAGCGATACTGGCTTTTTTTATGCGTATTAAGTTGGTTATCAATGCTATTTGAGCGTTACCTAAACCTTCAGTTTATATCATCAAGCTGCGATATAATGAGAATAACCATCTAGAACAGGTGCGGAGCTGGGTGGATTATTGTAAGCCTCCGACCAATACCATATTGTTGTGGTGAGATGGATTTGATTTCTTTGTGAAAAGAAGTTTTATGGGTTCAGATTCATCATTGGAACAGATTAAAAAATTGATTCGCAGTTGGGAGTTAAGCGGTTTGACAAAATCGGCATTTTGCCGGGATCAGCAAGTATCATATCACAAGTTCATTTATTGGCAAAAGCGGATTGGCACGTCTGTTAGATCTGCTGGTGATTTTATTCCGGTTGAAGTGATCAGTTCCAGATCATCATCAACAGAGCGGATTACTGTTCGCAGCAAATCGGGGATGGAAGTTTCCTTTCCGATGAATAAGGAATCCATTGCATTGATTCGTCAACTCTTGCAGTAATGCTTCACCTGTATCCGGAATCAAAGTATTATTGGTTCCATGGGAAAACTGATTTTCGCAAGGGTTTTGATGGACTATGCGGCCTTGTCAGGGAACATATGCAGCGGGAAGTCACTGATGGGGGTTTGTTTATTTTTGTGAACAGTCGCCGCAACCAGATTAAACTCTTGCATTGGGAGGGAGATGGATTGGCGCTGTACCACAAAAGATTGGAGAAAGGTATTTTTGAAGAACCTGCACGCAGTGCTGATGGTAGATCGGTAGTAATCACGGCTGAGCAGTTGCAGTGGATTTTGCAGGGTATCGTGCTGAACTCTGTGGTCAAACGCAAGCGTTATGTTCATCACCGTAGGTTATCCACAATCTGAAAACGGTATTGATTTTTTGAGAGAGGTTATCCACTTTTTAGGTATAAAAGTGGGTAACTAAAGATGGTCTTTTTCTTGTTCAAATGCAGTGGTAGAGCGACCTTTAGATCATCAAAAATGATAAGCGAAGCTCATTATAACGAAGTACTTAAAAGTAATCAGCAGCTAACTGAAGTTGTTGAATCTCTTCGAAAAATCAATTCTGATTTGCAGCTTCAACATCAAAAAAACCAGCTTCAGATTCTCCAACTTCAACGCTTAATCTTCGGCAGCAAATCAGAGCGCTTCACCCCGACTCAACCAGGGATGGAAGCACCCACCCTTTTTGATGTTTCTCCTATTGCTGAAGAAGTAGTGGTCTCTACCCAGCAGGTAAGTTATGAGCGCAAGCAGAAAGAGACCCGTGTGAACCACCCCGGCAGGAATGCTTTTCCGGAGAAGCTGCGCCGCGAGGAGATAATCTTAAACCCACAGGGTATAGACCTGTCAGGAGCCGTTCGTGTGGGTGAGGATGCCACTGAGGTATTGGCTTATACGCCAGCCGAGTTGTATGTGAAGCGTACCGTCCGTCCACGCTACCACCTTCCATCCCAACAACGGATGGTACAGGCTGCTGCTCCAGAGCGCACCTTCTCCCGCAGCAGTGTAGATGTGAGTGTGGTAGCCAATGTGGTAGTTGAGAAGTACGTCGATCATCTTCCATTAGAGCGTCAGGGTAAGCGTTACGCGCGTCAAGGTGTTGTATTGTCTGTGAGTACTTTAGGAGATATAGTAACTGCATGTGCTAGAGAGATACAGCTTATATATGAAGCCCATCAGAAAGATATCCTCTCCTGCGGATACCTGCATGTGGATGAGACCATCATCAAAGTGCAGGACAGCGATAAGAAAGGTGCCACCCATCAGGGATATTACTGGGTCTTTTACGACAACCTGAACAAATCGGTACTCTTTGCTTATGATCCGGGCAGAGGAAGAGCAGCGCCACAACAGATACTGGAAGGGTATCAGGGATACCTGCAGAGTGATGGATATGCGGTGTATGAAGATTTTGATGAACAGGAAGGGATAACACTGGTGGGATGTTTGGCTCATGCCAGAAGGAAGTTCCATGAGGCCATGCAAAGCGATAAAACCAGGGCTGAAGAGGCACTTGCACTCTTTCAATCGGTGTATGCCGTTGAGCGGTACATCAGAGAGCGTAACATCACCGGTGAAGACAAACTGCAGTACAGAAAAGCACATGCGATACCCTTGCTGCAAGATCTCAAAAACTGGATGGTAAAAACCTATCCGGAAGTATTACCCAAGAGTGTGATAGGTAAGGCCATAGAATACAACCTGAAGCGTTGGGATAAACTTAGCCTCTATGCCCAAACGGATATACTCGAACCGGATAACAACAAAGTGGAGAATAGCATCAGGCCAGTGGCCATCGGCAGAAAAAATTATCTCTTTGCAGGCAGCCATGATGCAGCACAACGTGGAGCCATGATGTATAGTCTGCTCGGCACCTGCAAAGCACATGGCATTGAACCCTATGCCTGGCTGAAGGACATCCTGGAAAAACTGCCCACACATCCCATCAACAGAATCAAAGAATTACTCCCACAGTATTACAAAAAATAATCACCATACACAATCAATATCAAATCAAAAACATGGTATTGGTCGGGTGCTTACG
>JBDLTO010000079.1:0-3343 GCA_039805815.1 Bacteroidota bacterium
CTATTGCCCATGTTACCATGCTGGGAGAACAAGGCCTCATGTCTTCCAAAAATACTGCGGAAGCCCTAGCCGGTCTCAATACCATCCTGGAGGAGATCAATAAGGGTGATTTTTTGATTGATGATGGCGCCGAGGATATTCATTCTCAGATTGAATTTATGCTCACCAAACGCATTGGCGAAGCCGGAAAAATGATTCATACTGGGCGGAGCAGGAACGACCAGGTTGCATTGGACGTTAAGCTGTTCCTGCGTTCAGCCATCTTGGGAGTTAAAACAGACGTGATAGATTTGTTTGAGCTTCTGATCAATAAAAGCAATGAACACAAGGAAACCCTGATCCCAGGCTACACTCACCTGCAAATAGCTATGCCCTCATCAATTGGATTGTGGTTGGGAGCTTATGCAGAAAGTTTGATTGATGACATGGAGTTTTTATTGGCTGCTTATCAGGTGGCCAATAAAAATCCATTGGGAAGTGGGGCCGGCTATGGTTCATCATTCCCTCTAAACAGAAAAAGAACAACTGAACTGCTTGGCTTCAAAGACCTGAATTACAATGCCGTTTATGCGCAGATGAGCAGGGGTAAAACAGAAAAACTTACTGCAATGGCCATTGCTTCTGTTGCAGCCACGCTCAGCAGGCTTGCCATGGATTGCTGTCTTTACATGAATCAGAATTTCGGATTCATCTTCTTCCCTGACGAACTGACCACAGGCAGCAGCATTATGCCACATAAAAAAAATCCGGATGTTTTTGAACTGATCCGGGCCAAATGCAACAGGATTCAATCTACGCCCAATGAACTGACTTTGTTGATCAACAACCTGCCATCGGGTTATCACCGGGATATGCAGCTCACCAAAGAAATTCTGTTTCCTGCGCTGGACGAGCTACAAGCTTGTATCAGCATGATGAAGCTCATGATCAGTGCCATGCAGGTAAAAGCGGATATACTGCAAGATGAAAAATACAAGTACCTTTTCAGTGTTGAAAAAGTGAACGAACTGGTAAACCAGGGTATTCCATTCAGAGACGCTTATGCACAGGTTGGAAACCTGATAGATCAAGGAAAATTTGAATTTGACACTTCAAAAGCGCTGCACCACACCCACGAAGGAAGCATTGGCAACCTATGCAATCATGAAATTAAGATAGCAATGGAACAAGTCAACAATAAGTTCAATTGAAAGACATCTGATCATTTCCATTTCAGGGTGCTGATCAGGTGACGCATATCCTTTTCAAGAAAACTGCTTACCACAGAAAGTGAATCTTCATTGGGAGTGGCGTCAAAGTAGAGAGCAGCCCGCAGAAAATGTTTTCCAGTGTCTGTAATATAAAATTGTTTGGAAGTGGCGGCTTCTCCGGCTACATAAAAATATACACCCCCGGAACCAAAGGGATTGACAAAAGCAGAATCAATGATACCACTGGATTTGATTGTATGCTTATATGTCATGGTATAAGCCTCTTCCCGCAAACGTTCAAAGCTGTTTTTAACGAGTGAATCCCGGTAGCCCTGTGCTGTATTAACTTTAAGTGCTGAATACCCATTAACGGGCTTATAACTCACGTATATCCTGCCATGAAGGGAAGGAATCTCAATATTAACCCAGTACGGGTCTTTGCCTACACTGTCTGCGCTTACAATTTCTGCATAAGCAGGATACTCAAAACTATATGGAAATCCTGCACTGTCAAATTTTCGGTACGAACGCTCTGGCAGATCTATCTTGAAATATCCTTTTGGTCTTGGCGTGTAAGAGCTATTGCAGGCCATATGAAGCGTTGATCCTATCAGAAACAATAAACAGATTATACCAGAATTCTTCATATCAAGCCTTTGTGTGATCAATTGTTACTTTCAATTTCTGTATGCGGTTGAAATTCACTTCCAGGATTGTAAAAGTAAATTCCCTGGCAGTGAAGACCTGATTAAGCTGAGGTATTTCTCCCGCAATTTCAAGTACCAATCCTGCCATGGTTTCACTACTACCCCTTATTGCATCAAATACTCTTATGGGCACATGCATCAGCTTACAGGCATCACTAATCATGATTCTTCCTTCAAAAATAAAATTGTTTTCATCCAGGCGAATATTCAGTGAATCTTCTTCATCATATTCATCACGTATATCACCCACTATTTCTTCCAGAATGTCTTCCATGGTTATTATGCCATCTGTGCCACCAAATTCATCCACAACAATGGCAAAATGTATTTGCCGAGATTGAAATTCCTTGAGCAGGTCTTTAACCAGCATCTGCTCATGAATAAAAAACGCAGGCCTTATCAGCGTTTTCCAGTCAAAATCCGTTGGCATATTGAGGTAAGGAATGATATCCTTAGCATGAAGCATGCCTGCAATGGTGTCCAGGCTTCCTTTAAAAACCGGAAAACGGGAATATTGCTGTTCCCCAACACTTTTTTTTAAATCCTCAAAATTCACGGAATCTTCTACGCCCTGAACATCAAGTCTGCTCCGCATCGCTCTCCTAACTGTCACATCACCAAATGCCGCAATCCCTTTCAACATATTTTTAGCTTCCTCGGAAGAGCCTTCGCCTTCTTCCACAGACATAACCTCATCAATTTGGTGCATCCTATCTCTTTTCCCATTCTCCCAACCCAAAGCATGTTCAACTTTTCTGGCCAGTGCAGTAAGCCATTTTCCGGGGAGTCTGAACAGTGTATAATTTAATCTCACCATCCATGAAGCGTAAAAGGCAAAACGCATGGGATTATGTGAAGCCCAAACCTTAGGTAAAAATTCTCCAAGGAGCAATAGAATGATCAAAACACAAATCACCCTGAAAATAAAAATAGTCCAAACAGGCCATTCCGGAAATAAAGCTGGTGCAAGCAACTGGTTACACAACAAAATAATCATGATCCTATAAAATAGATTCCCTACCAGCATGGAAGAAAGCAGTAGAGACGGATCTGTCAGTAACTTTAAAATATGGTTGGATGATGGATAGCGCTTTTGGCGCATACTTTTCAAATCTGTGAGGCCCAGTGAAAAAAATGCAATTTCACCACCGGAGTTCATGAATAACATCATGATGCAGGATAAAAGCATTATTGTGAGAATCAACATCAAACAAAATTAATCAAATTGAGTTGAAGCCTGTTTAAAGGATTTCAAGGAACCTGTTTATCAGTCTTGGAAATGGCAATTTTTTCAATTCATCAGGCTTTTTCCAGGTATATCCAGCTATTTGAAGCTTTTTATCCACTTTAACCATCAATAACCTGGAGTGAATACGCTGATGCGTTAGTACATGCCTGAGTTCGTCAGTGAGCTGGACCGAACCCCATGCCACATTTAATACAGGC
>JBDLTO010000080.1:0-2626 GCA_039805815.1 Bacteroidota bacterium
TGATTTTCGCATATCCTGCATAAGGTTTCAAGATAGCGGTTTTTCACAGGGATTGAAACGTTTCACTGAAAATATGAAAACGGCTTCAACATATTACCATCCACCACTTAATGAAACCTTCCCAGGCCCCTTCTTTTGAGGATGATGGCTTTTTTCACACCAACAGCTTTGCGGTGTTTCCTGTGCCTGTGCTTTTTACCAGGGTGTTTGCCTGAATGGTCTTTAGCTGACAAAACCACATGGGTTAAACCAGATGAAGATGCAATACCCGATTCAGCTCTAGCATTTGTCTGCACAAGGAATAATGCGGCTGCAAACACAGCCATCATGATTGATTTTTTCATGGCTTTCATTTTTGTAATAGACGGTTGCAGGCACCTATGGTTTAATAATCTGATTTTTTCAAGTGTTAAATGTGTTTAAAATTCCACAATAAAACCGATTGTGGGTAACAAGGTACCATCGATGTTTTCTAGCAAAACAGGGATGGCATTGCGGCCATCCAAACTGATTGGCTGGTTGTCGGTCGATGCAAAACCCTTGTTATCTGCTGTGCGTTTAAAAGTGTAATTTGGAACGCCCTTACTCTTCGATGAATAGAAATTGGTGACATCCAGGAAAACATCCAGGGTTGTTTTACGGTAGTTCCACTTTTTGTCGATGCGTAGGTCTCCAGCGTTAAATGCCGGCAGCCTCAAAGAATTTACCTCATTGAAATTGAATACCCCTGTACCTAGTGTCAGGAAATTCAACCGGCTCTGCTCCAGATTGTAAGGTGTAAATGGAGCTGATCCCTGGTACCTGAATTTAAGTCCCAACTCCCAGTTCTTGCCAAATTTATACCCCAATGTGGTGCTCACCAGGTGCCGGTTATCCCAACTGGCAGGAACAAAAACACCATTTGCTCCAGTAAATTCACTGCGGTAAAAA
Organism: Bacteroidota bacterium; assembly: GCA_039805815.1. Classification (GTDB taxonomy): domain Bacteria; phylum Bacteroidota; class Bacteroidia; order Chitinophagales; family Chitinophagaceae; genus Pollutibacter. The sequence goes on from JBDLTO010000080.1 coordinate 931, forward strand.
GTATAACTGAATACTCCAAACAATTTTTGGGTCAATTTCTGCTGGGCAAAGAATTCGATCCCCCAAACGCGGCCCTTGCCATCCTGCCTCACCGGCTCATTCCCAATGGCTCCAAATTCGGTCCCTTTATTGGCGAGGCTGATACCATCTTGTATGCTGACGGGATAATTGTTGTATCGCTTATAAAATCCTTCCAACGTAAACCTGGTGGTGGCGGATGGCAAGTATTCAAAACCGCCCACTACATGCTCACTGCGGATGTATTCACCCGGATTGGTTGCTCCGTTGGCACCCAAAAATGCCAATTGGGTATAAGACGGCAGCCGGTAATAGATACCATAACTGGAACTCAGGTTCCATTGGTCACTCAAGGCATAGCTCAAACTGACTCTCGGACTCAGTTGGTCAAGTAGATTCTTATTGCCGTTATCAGCATTATTTGCATCTGCCCTCACACCTGCACTCAATCCCAAGCGGTTGTTCAACAACCTGCGTCCGATTTGAGCAAAAGCACCGTAACGCAGGAAATCCATATCCCTTTTATAGTTGAGGGTTATGCCAGGCTGCAAGGTATTGCCCAGCTGGTCTTTTACAGGCTGGCGAAACACCTGGAAAAAATCATTCCCAAATGCCACACTTTGCAATACCGCACCATAACTCAGTTTCCAATCGCCATAGCTGTTGTTGACATCCAAACGGAGTTTGTTTTCCGTTTCCAGACTTTTGATCCGGAAGGTGCGTTCTGTCTCAACGGGGTTGTCATTGTCAAGGTATTTGTCGGCCCTGTTGTCCAACGTATTCCGACTTAAGGCCAGGTTGATATAGCCCTTTTCAGTCAAACGTTTCAGGGTGGCGCCAAAGGTGTACGACCATTGGTTGATGCTTGGATTGCTGTTGATGACATAGAGTTTTTCGGGTGTTGCATCTTGCGGTGCCGCAAAACTGAATTCATCTATCGCTCCAATTCCTAAGAAACTCAAAGTTGTCTTTTTATCAATTCTGGTGGTGGTTTTGAATTGGAAATCCCAGTAATTCGGACGGATGGGCAAATCGATCGCTTTGAAGAGCAATTGGAGATAGCTTCTTCTTGCGGATGCCAGAAAAGTGGTTCTCTTGCTCAACGGACCATCAAATGTCGCGGCCACTTCCGATGCACTCAAGCGGAAATTCCCCTGGACCCGCTTGGTATTACCGGCTTTTTGCTTGAACTGAAAAACCGAACTCAGCGCATTGTCGTATCGGGCATCAAAAGCAGAGGTACTCAACCGCACATCCTCGATGAAACTGACATTCAATATCCCCTGCGGACCGCCGCCGCTGCCCTGTGTGCTGAAATGGTTGATGATGGGCACTTCAATACCGTCGAGGTAAAAAACATTTTCACTGGGTGATCCCCCGCGGATGATGATATCATTCCTGAAACTGCCTCCACCAATACCACCACCAACGCCGGGTAGTGACTGTATCACTTTGCTGATGTCGAAATTGCCCCCTGGATTGGCTTTGATGTCTTCCGTGGTTAAGCGTTGGATGCTCAACGGACTTTCAATCGTAGCCACTTTAGCGGTATTCCTGCGGCCACTGACCACGACTGTATTCAATTGCTGCACATCAGGTTCCAGCTCCACCTGCAAGCTGGATTCGTTGCCGCTGGTTACCACCAGATTATTGATGGTTTTCGTCTGATAACCCAAAG
>JBDLTO010000081.1:0-3196 GCA_039805815.1 Bacteroidota bacterium
CTCGATAGAAGGGCTGTAGTGAGACAATACTTCAAACATCGGAGAACCCGTTTTGATAATACGGTCTGCAGGTAAGCCTTCGCGCAGCAGGTATTCCCTTGCAATATCGCTGTAAGTCAGGTTGATATCTGCAATATGGTCTACGATTTTCCTGTTTGTTTCTTCCGGCACACGCTGATCGAAGCACCTGTTACCCGCTTCCATGTGGAAGATGGGAATATGTCTCTTTTTTGCCGGGATGGCACAGAGACAGCTGTTTGTATCACCCAATACCAGAAATGCATCCGGTTTGATGGTTTCCAGCAGCGGATCAATTTTGATGAGTATCTGTCCGATTGTTTCGGTAGCAGTTGCTCCAGCAGCGTTGAGAAAGTGATCCGGTTTGCGGATGGACATGTCGTCAAAAAAAATCTGATTGAGTTCGTAGTCGTAGTTTTGTCCGGTATGGACAATAATATGTTCTATTGCAGGAGCAGCATCCAGCGCAGCCATCACCCTTGCAAGGCGGATGATTTCCGGACGGGTACCTACTACGGTCATTACTTTAAGTTTGGCAATCATGGTATTTTTTTGATTACTTGTGCTGAAGTGATTGGTTAAACATTTTCAAAGAATGTGTCGGGGTCAGCTGGGTCGAAAAACTCATTGATCCAAAAGACCGTATAAAGTTCGTCCTTGCCGGTATTGGTGATGTTATGGGTATACCAAACTGGCATGTCCACATAGGCAGGATTCTCTCCTGAAAGTTGAAAATTAAATACTTCGTCAGTCCCTATTTTTCTCAGTTGTATCAAGGCCTCCCCTTTCACAACTGAAAATCGTTCAATCTTCCGGGTGTGAAAATGATTACCTCTCGTGATACCCGGATGGGTTGTAGAAAATGAAACTTGTCCGCCTACATTCAAGCGGATCAATTCTGTAAACGCTCCCCTGCTATCTGCATGTTGGATATACTTTACCGGATTTTTCGATTCAACATCCTGAAACGATCGGAATGTATTGAAAAGGTTGATTTCAAATTTTGAATTCAATACAGGGATAATGCCGCTGTTATGGTATTGGTCACGGAAACCGTTAAGTGTATTGAGGACTGTGGAAACAGCTGAACTGCTGGTGGCTGCAACCCGATAAACAGGCGCATGGGTCCTGTTGTTGATGACGGACAAAATTTCACTAACCAATTCTCCTACATAAATCAGATTCAATGTTGCATCTACTTCAACACGCGGCGTTTCTCCATGTGTCAGCTGATAACAGAATGTAGAGATGACTGAGTTGTAAAAAGGTTTTCCAAACGGACCAAATACATTGGGGATGAGCATGCCTGTGAATACCCCTTCTGATGCAGCAGCCCAGCTTTCAAGTTTTTGTCTGGTAACTTTTTTAGAGTTCCCGTAATGGTTATCCCGTTCTTCCTGAGTGGAGGAGGAAAATATCACATGAGCTGAAGAACCTGTTCTGGTAAGGGCCTCTGCAAGAGCGTCCCCCAAGGCCACATTAGCAACGAAAAGGGCAACAGGATCAGGATTCCTGTTGACACCTGCCAGGTGAACAATGACATCACATTGTTTGACGAAATCATCCATTGCCTCGGGATCATCAAACCATTCGCGCTGAAATTGAACGCGGCTGTATTGATCAGGAAATAATCCGATTGTATTATACAGGTGAGACCCAACAAAACCGGCCTGACCGGTGATACCGATTTTTTTCATTCCCCAAGAATATCTTTACGAACCATAGGTAATTTAAGTAACAATTGCTTCATCCCCTCTACATCGAGCCTGCCTGTGTTGTGGGAATGGTATTCATCATGCTGAGACATTTCAGTCTTACCTTCAGAAAAATACTGTGCATAGTTGAGGTCACGGTTATCAGCAGGAATACGGTAATAATCACCCAGGTCTTCCGCTTTGATCATATCTTCACGGTTGACCAGTGTTTCATAGAGTTTCTCTCCATGACGGGTACCGATTACTTGAATTTTACTGTCGCTTTTATACATTTCAATCAAAGCCTGAGCCAGTGTCTGAATGGTTGCAGCTGGTGATTTCTGCACAAAAAGATCTCCTTGATCTGCATGCTCAAATGCATATAGAACCAGGTCTACTGCATCTTCCAGCGTCATCATGAAACGTGTCATTTCTCCATCAGTGATGGTAAGCGGCTTGCCGGCTTTAATTTGATCAATAAAAAGTGGGATAACAGAACCACGGGATGCCATCACATTGCCATAGCGCGTTCCACAGAAAATTGTTTTTGCATCATCCAAGTTTCTAGATTTTGCCACCATCACTTTTTCCATCATGGCCTTAGACATACCCATGGCATTGATAGGATATGCAGCTTTATCCGTACTTAGTACCACCACTTTACGCACTTCATATTTTTCTGCTGCACTAAGCAGGTTGTCTGTGCCCAATATATTTGTTTTGACAGCTTCCAGTGGAAAAAATTCGCAGGAAGGGACCTGTTTGAGTGCCGCGGCATGGAATATATAATCCACCCCCTTGACTGCAGGCTCAACACTGGAAATATCCCGCACATCTCCTATGTGGAATTTAAGTTTGTTGTTGTTCAGCAGTTTGCGCATGTCATCCTGCTTCTTTTCATCGCGGCTTAGGATACGAATTTCACTGAAATGGTCGGTGTGAAGAAAACGCTGCAGTACGGCATTACCAAAGGAACCTGTTCCCCCAGTAATTAAAAGAACTTTATTTACAAGCATTATCGAAGTTATATTTTATGAATGAAAATGTTTCATTTGCACATTTTATCCAGGAATAATTTTCTGATAAAATACGAACAGAATCAGATAAATTTTTTCTTGAATTGGTATCCAAAATTAGCTTTTCAATTGAATTCGAAATACTATTTATATCTTCTTCGTCGAAGTAGACTCCTGAAGAAGATAAAAATTCTGGCATAGGTTGGGATTGAGAACATGCTATAGGTAGACCAGCAGACATAGCTTCAATAAGAATGTTTGGCATGTTTTCGCAGGATGATGCAAAAACAAATAGATCTGCGATTGAATAAAAATTAGCAACTTCATCAAGACTCACATTCTTAAACCATTCAACATCTAATTTCCCTTGTAAAGACAATATTTCTTTTTCCAGTAACCTACTTATTTTGAATTCATCATCTTTACCAACAAAAATTAATTTTAATGGATAACCTTTTGTTTTTAAAT
>JBDLTO010000082.1:0-9939 GCA_039805815.1 Bacteroidota bacterium
GCTTTCCCGGGAATAAAATCAGACATCCTATCTTTTAAATAAGCGTCACTGGCCAGGGTTTTGACAGGTACTTTTACAAAGTCCCTGTCTCCCATAAATTCAGCCCGATCAGCATATGCCCTTCGTTCCACTTCAATCATCAACTGCACAGCCTCAGGCGAATGAAATCCCATGCTCCCGATATTTCGTTCTTCAACCATTTTCATCATCTGTTGCATGAGTAACCCACCACTGCTTGGCATAGGCATTCCTATGACGGTGAAACCTTTGTAATCAAAAACAACAGGAGCCCGCTCGGCTGCGTCATATTTTTTCAGGTCTTCAAGGCTGATGATTCCCCCCCCTCTTTTCATTTCTTCTACTATGAGTCGGGCAGTTTCCCCTTCATAAAATCCTTTTGCACCATTATCACGAATCCGCTTAAGGGTAGCAGCAAGCTCTAGTTGAACCAGGGTATCGCCCGCCTTCCATCCGGTTGATTTTACAAATACGGGTGTTTGTGTATTGTATTTGACAAAAGCTGACGCGCTGCCATTGAGTGAGCGAGCTTCTGATGCAGTAATCACAAATCCTTCTTCTGCCAGCTTTATTGCTGGCTCAATGAGTTTAACAAAGTCAAGTTTACCATATTTATGTGTACTGAATAAGCCTGCAACAGTGCCGGGTACACCGCTTGCCAGATGACCATGCTGACTTAAATTGAGCAACGGGTTACCATCTTTATCGAGGTACATATCTCTCGTTGCGCTGCCAGGGGCCCTTTCGCGGTAATCTATGGCAATAGATTTTCCTCCCTTTGAGTGTGCCACCAAAAAACCGCCACCACCAATATTGCCTGCACCTGGATATACTACTGCCAATGCCAGTTGTGTTGCGATTGCTGCATCAAAGGCATTGCCTCCTTGTTTGAGTATTTCCAGTCCAACCTCACTGGCAAGGGGATGTGCTGATGATACGGCTCCTTGTTTGCCAGTTGCCTGCTTATTGATGTTATATTGATAGGGACTAACCTGCCCGAAAGTAGTTGTCTGAAGTACTAAAAAAAGTATTCCGGTGAAAATGCCTTTTGCACATGGCAGATACTTGTTGTAATTAGTAATTTTCATGGGATAAAGATAATCATGATTTTAAAAGTAATTGTTGCATAATCGAATAGAATCACATCGTTTTGCTATTTTTAACATACCAACCTTCTTGCTTATGAACTCCTACAATCTAATCACTATTCGCTTAAGGACAATTGCTTTAGCGCTAACCTTGATCATTTTTTTATCAGAAAATTCAATTGCACAGAAAAAAGAACACAAGAGCGCGAGCGAAATCCTGCATGAAATGAAAAAACTGAATGTACTTGGTTCAGTTTTGTATATGGCAGCTCATCCGGATGATGAGAGTACAAGGCTACTTGCCTACCTGGCGCGGGAAAGGCAATACAGAACGGGATATATGGCCATGACGAGGGGAGACGGAGGACAGAATTTGATTGGCAATGAGCAGGGTTTTGAATTGGGACTGATCAGAACCCAGGAGTTGCTTGCAGCACGCCGAATAGATGGTGCAGAACAATTCTTTTCCAGAGCATTCGATTTTGGTTTCTCAAAAAGAACTGAAGAAGCCTTGGCAACATGGGATGAAGATAAAATACTGGCAGATGCGGTTTGGGTGATCAGGAATTTCAAACCGGATATCATCATTACCCGCTTCCCCGAAGACAGCAGGGCCGGGCATGGTCACCATTCAGGCTCTGCGGTGATAGCACGCAAAGCATTCATTGCAGCAGCTGATCCCAACCGTTTTCCGGAACAGCTGAAAAATGGTGTTACGATTTGGCAAGCCAAAAGGATCATGTGGAATACATTCAGCTTTGGCAATAGCAATACAACCAGTGAAAGCCAGATGAAGATTGAAGTGGGGGGATTTCTTCCATTATTGGGAAAGAGCATCGGAGAAATTGCAGCAGAAAGCAGAAGTCAGCATCGTAGCCAGGGATTCGGTTCCGCATCTTCAAGGGGCACTGCCACTGAATATTTTGTGCATACGCTGGGAGAGAAAGCAGATAAAGAGCCAATGGAAGGGGTAGATGTTTCCTGGTTGCGTGTTGCAGGAGGTGAAAAAATCAAAATGGCTGTAGAACAGCTTATTCGTGATTATAATATTTCCAATCCATCTGGTTCATTGCAGCAGTTGATTGTCATTCACGGCCTGCTGAGTACAATTAAAGATAGTTACTGGAAGCAACAGAAACAGCATGATGTTGAACAATTGATATTGGAGGTAGCCGGAATTCACATGGAGGCACTGTCTGGAACACAGATGGCCAGGCAGGGGGATACCTCCAGGATTACGGTCAATGTAATCAACCGGACAGCCTCACCAGTAAGTTTGGAAACACTCGACCTGAATGGGTTTTCCTACAAGCAGTCTGTTAACTTACAACAGAACATCAACTGGAACTATAACATCATGTTTCCTGTTTCGCTAAGTCATCCCGTTTCTCAGCCCTATTGGTTGGCTAACCCTATGAATGCTGGGCATTTCAATGTAACTGATCAGCAGCTGATAGGCAAAGCACAGAATGATCCGGCATTCAGTGTAAGGATAAGCTTGAATATCATGGGTAAATCTATCACTTATGAAATTCCTGTCATGAACAGGATAGTTGATCCTGCCATTGGAGAGTTTTTTCATCCGTTTATTGTGGTTCCTCCAGCAACAATCGATCGTGAACCATTGCCTGTTCTTGTTCGGACAAACAACGGGCAAAAGTCTTTTGCTCCAGTTAAGCAGGACATGCCAATGGTGTTGCATACCATCAATTATGAGCATATTCCGAGGGTAACTTATTTCAGCAAGGCAGAGCCTAAAGAAATTAAAGTTGACCTCAAAACTGCCGGAACCAAGATTGGTTACATTGTGGGAGCCGGTGATAAGGTGCCTGCTATGATCGAATTAATGGGCTTTCAGGTAACTGAACTTGCAAAGGAAGATATTACTGAAGATAAACTGAAGCAGTTTGATGCAGTTGTTGTAGGTGTTAGGGCCTACAATGTCCATGATTGGATGCAGAGTAAAACTGAAGTGCTCATGGCATACGTTAGAAATGGCGGCAACATGGTAGTACAATACAATACCAACAGCTTTGCCGGTCCATTGCAACGGATGCAGATTGGTCCCAAGCCATTCATGATTTCCAGAACAAGAACAACTGAAGAAGATTGTGAGGTGAAGTTCCTGCTTCCTGAAAATCCATTGCTGAATTTTCCCAATAAGATCAGTGCAGCTGACTTCAATGGTTGGATTCAGGAGCGGGGTATCTATTATGCGGATAATTTTGACCAGGACTATCAGGCTGTTCTTTCCATGCAGGATAAAGGTGAATCAGAAGCAAAAGGTAGTCTGATTGTTCGAAAGGAAGGGAAGGGTAGGTTTATTTACACAGGCCTGGTTTTCTTCCGGCAGCTGCCAGCAGGTGTTCCGGGTGCTTTCAGGTTATTTGCCAACATCATTTCCAACCCCAATAACAAAGTGAATGAATAAAAGTAATAAGGGCCGTTCGCCGGTGTTTGCGTTGATTGTGGGATTGGGGCTGGGCCTTTTGATTGCCCTGGTAAGAAAAAAAATCGCACTGGGGTTACTGATTGGCATATTGGTTGCTGCAATTATCTATAAAAGAGACAGACGATGAGTTTACTGGACTGGGGAGTACTTTTATCTACTTTAATTGTTGTGGTCCTTTATGGTGTTTACAAAGGCAAAGCTACAAAAGACATAAACGGTTATTACAGAAGTGGTCGTGAGCTGCCATGGTATATGGTTATGCTCAGCATAGTTGGCACCCAGGCCAGTGCTGTTACTTTCTTATCCGGACCCGGACAGGCCTACACAGATGGTATGCGGTTTTTACAGTATTATTTCGGACTGCCTTTGGCAATGATTGTTTTGTGTATCACTTTCGTCCCAATCTTCCATAAGCTCAATATTTATACCGCTTACGAGTTCTTGGAAAAAAGGTTTGACCGCAAAACCAGAACACTGACCGCTTTTCTTTTTTTATTTTCAAGAGCTCTGGCCACCGGAATCAGCGTTTATGCTCCTGCAATTATTCTATCTTCTGTTTTGGGCTGGAATATTTACATTACCAATGTAATCATGGGCGGGGTTGTAATTTTGTACAGTATCAGTGGCGGTGCCCGGGCGGTAGCCTACACCCAACAGCTTCAATTAGGTATCATCTTTCTTGGCTTATTTTTGGCCGCTTGGCTTCTTCTTGGAATGCTGCCTGATGGAATGGGATTGTTTGACGCATTGACCCTTGGAAAGGAAATGGGAAAGATGAATGTGATTACTACAGGCATTACTGAAAAAGGATTCAATTGGAACGACCGGTTTAATATTTTCAGTGGCGTGATAGGTGGCTTTTTTCTGGCATTATCGTATTTCGGCACTGATCAGAGTCAGGTTGGCCGGTACCTTACAGCGAGTTCTGTGCGGGAAAGCAGAATAGGACTCATCATGAATGGCATTGTCAAGATCCCCATGCAGTATTTTATCCTGATGATCGGTGTGCTTGTTTTTGTTTTCTACATGTTTAATACTGCTCCTGTGTATTTCAATAAGCTTGCCGTTGAAAAGCTTAAAACAACTGCTTATAAAGCACAAGTCGAAGCGCTTGAAAACGAACATACTGCTCTTGAGTTGAAAAAGGGAACACTGTTAAAAAGTTGGAATACCAGCCAACAAGATCAAACCAAAGTTGCATTAAAAGAAATCAGTAGCCGCGAATTGGCCATCAGACAATCTATGATGGGTTTGGTTAAAGAATCCGGCATTCCTATTGAACAATCTGATACCAATTATATTTTCATTCGTTTTGTGATGGACCATATGCCACGCGGACTAATAGGATTACTGATAGCTGTAATTTTCCTTGCGGCATGGGGCAGCATTGCGGCTACTTTCAATTCCCTGTCGTCTGCAACCTTGATTGATTTTCACAAAATTTACATCAATGAAAATCCTTCACCCGAAGAAGAGTTCAGGCTTTCTCGCTGGTATACTTTATTCTGGGGTGTTTTTTGTATAGTATTTGCGCAGTTTGCTACAAACCTGGGCAGCCTGATTGAAGCCGTTAATATTCTGGGGTCTTGGTTCTACGGTGTCATGCTCGGTATTTTCCTGGTAGCTTTTTACCTGAAAAAAGTAAAAGGCAATGCGGTATTTTACGCAGCAATACTTGGAGAGGTGGTTGTATTGAGTATGTATAAATTCACTGATATTGGCTGGCTTTGGCTCAATGCGATAGGCGCATTGGCAGTTGTCTTTTTTGCAGTAATTATTGAACTGCTTTGGGTCAAGACAACCCCAACTGGTTAGTTGAGCATGTAAAAAATATTTATGCCATTTCCTCTGCATACTGTCCCGGTGTTTTCCCGGTATGTTTCTTGAATACCGTAAAAAAACTCACTTTGGAACCGAATCCTGCATCAGTTCCAATTGACTCCAAGGTGATTTCATAATGCAGATTTTTCCGAAATGACTGTATAACATGGTTTACCCTCAATTGATTGCGATAATCCACGAAGGATTTTTTCAATATATGCTTAAATAAATAGGCAATATGATGCTGTGGTACATCTAGCGCAAGGCTTATAGTTTCTATGTTGAATTTCTCCTGGCGAAAAGGCTGATTGTCTTTGATATATGTCTCTATATTGACAATCAATTGTTGCATTTCCTTGGTGATATCGGATTCCTGAACGTCTTGTTCCGTTGACACTGTTTCAGGGGATTGCAGTTCCTGTTCATGTTCTGAATGTTCAATTGCGATATCCATTTCGGCTACCTGATATGCTTGGTTACCATCTTCCTTGACAACCAGTACAGCTTCTTTTTGTAGCACAGGGTCAGGGGGTAAAAGAGATTCTTTTTTTTCTCCTGGTAATCCCGACTCCATTATGCTTTTGAAATGGGGCATTCCAAATAAGATTTCAGGATGCAGCACTGCATAGGCAAATAGCAAATCAAAGACAAGGATCAGACAAAATGAGATGAAATTGCCGTCAGCCCATCCATGCTTGTCATCCAGAAAAAAAATCCTTGATTTCATGATGATTGAAAAAAGACCATTACATGTGCTGGCACACATATAGAGTGAAATCCATCGTTTGGAAGAGGCATATAAGTTTTGATTTTTGTCCAAAAAATTGCGGTATAATTTACTGAAATAACATCTCCAACTCAATAAACAATAAAGAAGCATTATGCAGATTCTGAAAACCACATGAAACCTGTCAGGTATAGGGCCATAGTTGAAAAAATAACTCTGGCGGTCCACTTTGGAGATCATCTCCGTCCACTGAATATCCCCAATAAGGAGGTTATATAGCAATGGGGATACATAAATCAAATGTAAAAAAATGGGCAGTGCATGGATAAGGTCTTTGCGCGACAAGCTTGTGGCATCGCGCAAATAGGATCTCAAATACAGGTAGCTAACAGCAGGTATAAAATAATAGAGGGGGAAAAAAGTGCGGATAAGGACTACAAAATCAGGTGCCCAATCCAAACTGATGGCAAATGTCAACAGGCAAAATAAGGACATTGTCAGGGTGAAGATACCTAACAACTTATCCAGCAGCTTGTTTTGCCGGGAAACGAATAACAGCACAAAGCTCACATAAGCTCCAATGACAGCTGTAGTCAGTAGTTGTATTGCATAGATTTTGCTCATTGGTGTAATGTTCAAAGGGTATTTAGGAAGCTAATGGGTACAATTTCCAACATTAACAGTTCAGTTTTTCAAATTTTGAGTTCAAAAATCATGAAAATCAGCACAACTTGATTAAAAAAATCGAAAAATGAACTCATTTGAATGGCTTGTTCTCAAGATTGGTTCGCAAATCCTTCACCTTTAAGCATACCATTTTTTGAAAACTAACCAAATCGCTGCAATGAAAATCAATTTAAGGGCTTTTGCTACAGCCGCGTTTTTTTTGCTTTTTTATACAGGTGCCCGAGCCCAAAACGTTAACAAACAATCTTTTTCATTCCAGGGAAACGTATTTCAACAGTTTATAGTACCTGCTACCGGCTGGTATTATTTGAGCACTAGCGGGGGGCAAGGTGGTGGTGCCAGCAATGGCAGTCACACAGGTGGATTAGGTGCTACCGTAGAGGGCTACATGCAACTCCAGACCGGTGATACACTCCGGATAGCTGTAGCCGGACAGGGTGGTGTTGGTTCAAATGACGGAAACAATGTCAGTGGTGGTGGTGGCGGAGGGTCTTCTTCCATCATCAAAATAAAAAATAAAAATTATATACCCTTGTTGTTTGCAGCCGGTGGTGGCGGCGGAAATGCAAATGCCGATGGATCGCCAGGGGATGCATCACAAATCGGTTCAGGTCAAGGTGGTGCTGTATCAGCTTCACCTTTTGGCGGTGCCAGTGGCGCTGGCTACTTCACTGACGGGGGAACGCATTTTGATGGAGGCACACTCATGTCTTATGGCGGACAAGCCTATCTTTCGGGAAACTTTGGCGGCAATTCCGGCAATTTAGGCGGTGATGGTGGTTGGGGCGGAGGTGGCGAAGGTGGTCCAGCCAAAAACCGTTTTTTAAGCAATCACGACGGCGGCGGTGGCGGCGGTGGTGGTTATGACGGAGGAGTAGGAAGTGATAACAATGGAGGCAGTGGCGGCTATTCATTCATTTCCGACAGTTTGAATACCAATTTTCGTGTTCGATTGAAAGGTGCCAACAGTGGTAATGGAAAGGTTAGCATTGAACGGGTTCAATACCCCAATGCCTCTTCTCAGGAATCCATTTTCAATTTTCAGGGTAATGTTTTTCAGACATGGACTGTTCCGGCATCTGGCATTTATCATTTTGATGTGAGTGGAGCCCAGGGTGGCGATTGCATGGGTGCGCCAGGGGGTAAAGGTGCCCGCATGCAGGGTAAGGTTGCTTTGATTGCAGGAGATGTGCTTCGCATTGCTGTGGGCGGACAAGGTGGGGCCGGTTCATCAGTTGCTCCTGCTACTTGGGGTGGTTTTAGCAGCGGTGGCGGCGGTGGTGGATCCTCCATTTTTAAGGTAGTCGGAAACCAATTGGTTCCATTGATGATTGCCGGTGGTGGCGGTGGGTCAACATTTCGTGTTCAAGATAATTGGTATCTGCCCGCTGATTCGGCAGAAATTGCATTCAATAATTTTTCTTTGGGTGGAGCAGGGCAAGCTTCGTCCGACAATAACGGTCAAGGTGGGAGCATTGATTTCAGGAACAATGTCAAACTTGCTGGTTTTGCCACCCTATTAAAAGATGATGCAGTTCCGGCCGGGTCTGGTGGGGGACTTTTTTCCAGTGGAGCAAGTTGGAGTGGCTTTACCAGAACTGATTCATCATACAGACCTGCTTCCGGTGGCCAGTCGTATTTTCAAGGCAATTACGGCGGATCCGGAAACCTTGGTGCTGATGGCGGATGGGGCGGTGGAGGTGAAGGAAATACATTTGGGTACTTCACGCAAGACCCCATTTTTGTGACGAAATTCGGAATTGCAGCTGCAGGGGATCCATGGGGCTATAATCCCGGATACTATCTGTGGGGCAATGGCGGGGGAGGTGGCGGTTATAGTGGTGGCAGCAGTGCTGGCAACTACTTAAAATTGGATAATTCCCATTATCTTTCGAGGGGTGGTGCAGGTGGCTACTCATACAGTATAGCCTCTTGCAGGAACGATAGCAGCGGAGCCCAAATGGGGAATGGTGTGATCAGGATTGCTGGTCCTACAGTACTTGTGGATACGGTAAGCGTGGTCAGTCCTACCTATACTTGGCCAGTCAATGGTGTTACCTATCGCCATTCAGGGACCTATAACTACCTGGACCAATCCAATTGCGCATACCGGGTATTGAATCTGACCATTGGTGGATTGGGCGGCTGCCTTAACTACAAGCGCATCGATACCACCATAGTTTCTTGCGGTTCTTATACTTCACCTCTTAACGGACGCACCTACACCGAGAATATGATTGATTCATTCGAGGTAGGTTGCAACCGCTATGTGGTGAAACTGATCACATCAGCTCCTGCAACCTTCCAAGAGCAGGCCCTTCCTTTGGAGGTTTGCAAAGATAAAACCATCAGTTATAGTATCCCAGAAGTGCCGTTTGCAACTTCCTACCAATGGACCTTGCCATCTGGCATATCAGGCAGTTCCAAGACCAATAAAATCGTATTGAAAATCCGGGATAACTTCAAGGCAGGTACCATTTGCGTGAGGCCTGTTAACAGTTGTGGCGTGGGTAAAGCCATCTGCCGACAAATCAATGTTTTGAAAGATGAACCTAAAGGGTCTTTGATCATCAGCGGACCTCCAGCACCATATATTTCTGGAAACTATTCAGTAACCCCCATCAAAGGCGCTACCACATATACCTGGAAATTATCCAATAGCCAGGCGCGTATTGTAAGTGGACAAGGAACGGCACAGATACAATTGGAGGCTGGTCCGGGTTTCGTGGGCACAAAACTTTCTGTGCGAGCATCCAACTGCGAAGGGAAGGGCACCAAGACAGAAATTGTTTTGGGAACAGTGAAGGAAGATGACGATGATGATGACGATGATGATGAAAAAGAATCCAAAAAGTTTGTCAACATCAAAGGAGCAGAAGCCATAGATCTTGCGAATAGCAAAGGGATGGGCAGTGGCGCAACATCCGTTTCGATATCAGCCTATCCAAATCCAACCAGCGGAAAGTTAACTGTGCAGCTTCCTGCATCAGCGCCGCAAGGCAAGTTGGAAGTGTATAACAAGGATGGACAGCTCGTTCAGACACTGAAAGTGCCTGCCAGGTCTAAATCGATCCCCATCGATCTGAGTACCAAAGCCAAAGGGCTTTACCTGATCAGGTATTATGATGGGCAGGAGATGAAGATCT
>JBDLTO010000083.1:0-3956 GCA_039805815.1 Bacteroidota bacterium
GGGGAATTACGGACTTACCTGGACCTTCGAGATTGAAAATGGCACCAAGCGCTTTGCTTCATTTTTTTCCAATCCGCTCGATCATGCCGCAGCTACCATATTTGCACTTGCTGTACTTGCCGGTTTGTATACGGGTGATGGGAACAAGCTCCATTTCTCCCGCTTTGGTTGGATGGCTCTGCTGGCCACACTGGCTTCTATTTTGTTTGCGCTTTCCAGGGCCGCATTCCTCAGCTATTTTCTGGTGGTCTTCCTCTACAGCCTCATCACCAAAAGGAAAGAAATCCTGGCTTTGTTTTACTTGGGTGCCGCGTTGATGGTGGTCTATGTACTCTTTTTTGTGGAGAAGGATTTCCGAGAATTTGTGATCAATACCATTCAGTTCACCAATGCTTCCAGTGTTGGGCACTTACTGGAATGGCTTGCAGGACTTGAAGCCATGGCAAGGGAGCCCCTGGGGCTCGGTCTGGGTACTTCCGGTAGGATTTCCGCGCTTACTGGAGATAATGTGGGCGGAGAGAACCAGTTTATCATCACAGGGGTTCAGACTGGTGTTATTGGCCTATTGCTTTACCTCGCTATCCATGTTGTTTCTTTTGTACAGGCCCTCCGCTGGTATCCCAGGTTGCAGGGCAAAGAACAGCAGATTTGCCTCACGCTGATCCTTGCCAAGGCTGGACTGTTTATCCCCATGTTCACTGCCAACCTGGAGTCTTACCTCTATGTGGCTTATATGTTGTGGATTGTGAATGGGTGGGTGGTGCAGATAATTGAGAAAAGGCAGAAGGCATGAGGCACGAGTGACGGGTGACGAGGGAAGAGGAGAGGAGTGACAAGTGACGAGTGACAAGTGACTAGGGAGGAGACAAAAGGCACGAGCGACAGGTTACGAGGGAAGAGCTTGCCTACCTAGGGTAGGTAAACCTGCCGCAGGAATGTGACAAGTAATGTGTGACATTTTTTTTCAAAACTCCCCTCCTGGCCAGGAGGGGTGGCACGAATTTGCCGGAACCGAAGGTGAAGGCAAATGAGCTTGCCTGCCGCAGGCAGGTGACGGGGTGGTGGAATTTAAGTTCGATTCCACTACCCCGCCCAGTACAATTGAAAAAATCGGCTTAGTGGCCCTCCAAATAATCCTTAATTTTACTCCATGCGGCTAACTCAAAAGGAAAAAGATAATTTGCTGAAATCCATCCATTATTGGGACAAGGATGCAGAAGTGTATTTATTTGGGAGCCGAACTAACGATAATAAGAAGGGGGGAGACATTGATCTTGCGGTGAGGAGTAATAGAATAGGACTTAAAGAAAAAATAGATATTAAATTGAAATTTTTTGAAGAATTTGGAGAGCAGAAAATTGACTTAATTATCATTGATGAAGCATCACAAACATTTTGGAATGTTATAAAAGATGAGGCCCTTTTATTGTCATAAAAATGGAGAATTACATTAAGTTGTTAAAAGAAGAGTGGACCTACTTACAATTGGCGGAAGAGCAGTTGGACTATTCCCATCTGCAGTTACAAAATGTAAATCCTGATGTTGAATTGAATAATATAGAGCTTGTTCAAATTGAAGCATATACTGCAAGATTTGCTAGGGTCCTGGATATATACACTCAAAAAATTCTAAAAACCATTGATGTTCTAGAGGGATATGGTGGTGGTTCACTTAGAGATATTTTAAACCGTTCCGAAAAAGCTGGTATCATAGATAGTGCAAACTATTTGTTGTCTTGTAGAATATTAAGAAACGAAATTGCACATGATTACATCCCCAATCAGCAAAGAAAAATATTTGTTGATGTTCGTGACAAGTACACTGAATTGAAATCAGCTATCCAGCAAACACGATCTTTTTTAAAACAAACAGGTTGGCTCAGCGTGTAATTGGTGTTGATGTCAGGGATTTGAAAATCGCCAAAACGGGCGCCAGAATCTATTTGCAAGAGCTGCTGCGGAATTGGCATGCTGATGATCAGGTTCGGATTGTTGAATTGGATAACGGACTGCCGGTATACACCGGGAATAATAAATGGCTGAAGGCTTTCGAACACCTGCGCTTCTTATTCTGGAAACAACTGCAACTGCCAATGCTGGCTCGTATGCGGGGATGTCATTTCATCTTTTGTAGCGATTTTTTTGTGCCCCTGTTTCCATTGGGTGCCAAAACAATCCCCGTGCTGCACGATGCTTTTTTCTGGGAGTATCCCGAACATTATAACCCCATCTGGCTTAGGCTTTTTCATACAGTGGGTGTGCCGGCCATGCACAAAGCACATCTGGTGGTTGTTCCGAGTGAACACACACGTAAACAGGTGATGTGTTTTACCAACATCCCTGCAGCAAAAATAGTGGTGGTGCATGAAGGGGCCCGACCGTTTCCTGAAGTAAAGGATGCGGTGCGACCATTTTCAGCTCCCTACCTTTTTCACCTGGGGGTGCTGGAGAAAAGGAAAAATCTCCCCAGGTTGATTGCTGCTTTTGCTGAACTGTCGGATAAACACCCGGATTTATTGCTGGTTTTGGCAGGGGGTATTTCCAACAAAACAACGCTGGATGACAGTCCGGCTATTGAAGCAGCCATTATTCAACATCAGTTAGCGGGTAAAGTAAAATTGATGGGCCGCGTGAGTGATGCTCAGGCAGCACAATTGTTTAGCCATGCATTGGCCTATGTTTTTCCATCTTACAATGAAGGGTTTGGACTGCCAGTGCTGGAGGCTTTTCGATTTGGAATACCCGTTGCCGTTGCAGATAATTCAGCACTACCTGAAGTAGGAGGCGATGCGGTGCTCAGTTTTGATTCCTTTTCTACTGATGCTATCCAGGAGTCCCTCTCTCAATTGCTGGAAAACCCACCGTTGAGACAATCCCTTGTGGAAAAAGGTAAAATGAGGCTGCAACAATTCAGTTGGACAAAAGCCGCAATAGAGATTGTGGAGCACATCGGAATTAAGAATTAACACTGTCCCTGAAATTAATTGTACTGAAATATTCCGTACATTTGTAACAATAAACATAATATAGATGACTGAATCTTCTAATGCAGCCAGGTTTGATGCCAGGCTGACCAGCGAGCAAAAGCACCTGTTTAAGCAGGCTGCAGAGCTAATGGGGTATAAATCATTATCAGAATTTGTAGTTCAAACTACACAAGCGGCTGCTTTAGAAATTATTGAAAAACATCAGCAAATTCTCGCATCTGAAAAAGACAAAAGCGTTTTTTTCGAAGCATTGGTCAATCCACCCCAACCTAACAAGGCGCTGCGATCTGGTTTTCAGCGTTACCAGGAGAAATTGGGCAAAAAATGAATATGGAGTTTTCGCTATTGAGTCGTCAGCATAATAAAAATAATTTTTTCTCCGGACAGCCTCAATTGGATCAATACCTTAAAACCCAGGCTTCGCAAGATATCAAGAGAAAGTTAGCTGTTTGTTTTGTGCTTACTGAAAATGAAAAAGATATAATGGGATATTATACTTTGTCGAGTAGTGGTATCCAGCGCACTCATTTAACCCAAGCATTGCAGCAAAAAATGCCTCCATCTTATTCTCAGTTGCCAGTTACATTATTGGGAAGATTGGCAAGAGATGTAAAATACAAAGGTCAGGATATTGGGAATATTTTATTGATTGATGCATTAAAGAGGAGTTATGAAGTGTCTCTTTTTGCTATAGCTTCAATGGCAGTTGTAACAGATCCGATTGATGATAAGGCAGCTGCGTTTTATAAAAAATACGGATTTATTTCCCTTGAAAGCGGCAGGATGTTTTTATCAATGGGCACTATAGCAGCGTTGTTGAAGTAGGCCCTACCTACCACTACTTATGTGGATAAAGTATGGTTAAATTGTTGCTTTTTAACAAAAAAACTGATTATTTTTGGAAGGTACGGAAGTCAATTTATATTGGCCTTCGGAGCGTGAGAAAGCGCTTAACGAATTGAAAGAACA
>JBDLTO010000084.1:0-6312 GCA_039805815.1 Bacteroidota bacterium
CCATAGGGCGGCCTGAATAACTGCGTATTCATGCACTTTGCCGCTTCTATTATATCATTCAAATAATCTTGATCTGCATTTTTTCTGCCATGTAAATGTCTGTAGGTATGGTTGCCTACTGCATGTCCCTCTTCCTGTAATCTCTGATAAACTTTGGGATACCTGGTTACGCGGTCTCCAATACAAAAAAAAGTAGCTTTGGCCTGATAACTCAACAACATATCCAGTACAGCAGTTGTGATGTCTGGGTGCGGACCATCATCAAAGGTTAGGTAAAGATTTTTGCTCGTATCAGGCATGCGCCAGATTCGGCGTGGGTAGAATCCATCAAACCATCGGGGTATCCTTGCGGGGATTATCATTGTAGCTCCTTGATGTTGTCTTTGCTTACCTGATTAAGCTCGTCTATGAATCGTATAAGTGCAGCCTTACCAGTAAACTTCTCGGCACTGGTCACAAAAACCGGTGGAAGTGCCTCCCATCGCAACTGCATGGCATCTGTGAATGCTTTTACATGGGAACTGACAAGTTTCTGGGTTTCCTTATCGGCCTTGGTAAATACAACAGCAAAAGGAACCTGCCATTCACCAAGCTTATTTACAAAATCCAAATCAAGCTGCTGTGGCTTGTGCCTGGCATCCACAAGCACAAAAATATTGACCAGGTTTTCCCGCGTTCTTAGGTATCCCTCAATCATTTTCTCCCACTGCTTGCGTTTGGAAGCAGATACCTTCGCAAATCCATAACCGGGCAAATCAACAAGAAACCAGTTAAGTAAAGGGGTCTTCTCGCCAGATCTGCTTTCGATGTTAAAGTGATTGATAAGCTGGGTTTTACCCGGTGTTGAAGATGTCTTAGCTAAGTTCCTTACACCCGTAAGCATATTGATGAGAGATGATTTACCAACATTGCTTCGTCCGATGAATGCATATTCAGGACGATCAGGTTTGGGACAGGATGCGGCATCAGGACTACTGATGATGTATGAAGCTTTGTGTATGACCATGAATGATATTTACAAATCCTTTAAGAACCCTCCCATCGTTTTTGATTACTTTTGTGTTGATGGGAAAATTTGCACATGATACAATCGTGCCGGACCTGGCATCAAATTTACCGAAAAAAGAACAGGTCGCGAGCATGTTCAATGATATCGCTCCGCAATACGACTTTTTGAACCGTTTCCTTTCGGCTGGCATCGATGTGAGCTGGCGGAAAAAAGCACTGCGTTTGCTGAAAAAAGACAATCCGAAAATGATGCTGGATGTGGCCACAGGTACTGCTGATGTGGCCCTAATGGCTACGAACGTGCTACAACCGGAAAAAATTATCGGCATCGATATCTCAGAAGGCATGTTAGACTTCGGCAGGAAAAAAATTGCTGCTGCGGGCTTAAATGACACCATCGAATTGCAGACAGGAGACAGTGAAGCGATTCAATTCAGCGATCAATCCTTTGATGCTGTAACAGTTTCTTTCGGCGTACGGAACTTTCAAAACCTGGAAAATGGTCTGAAAGAAATCAACAGAGTCCTGAAACCGGGAGGCAAACTGGTAGTACTGGAATTTTCGCGTCCTTCGCTGCCGGGTATTCAGCAACTCTATAACCTGTATATGAATTTTATTACCCCGGGTATAGGCAGGATTTTTTCCAAAAGCCGCAACGCCTACCAATACCTAAACGATTCAGTTCAAAAATTTCCTGAAGGAAAAGACTTCCTGCTTGTGCTCGACACTGCAGGCTTCCACAATACCTCATGCAAAAGACTAAGCTTCGGAATATGCAGCATATATACAGGTACAAAATAACACTTATGCTGCTCCTGCTGGCTTTCAGCATGCAGACCCGTGCACAACGGGTAGACCTCAATCTGCCTGATCACGACGAGAAAAACTATTACTTTGGTATTATCCTGGGTTATAACCGCTCCAATTACAATATCTCTCACCACCCTAGCTTCCTCACGCAAGATACCATCTACAGGGTGGAATCCAAAAACAGCGGCAGGATTCACCTGGGCATCATGGCTAACTGGCAGGCGTCAAAACACATTGATTTCCGTTTCTATCCTCTTAACCTGATTTTCAGCGAAAAAAAATTCGGCTATACAGAAAAGCTTCCGAATCAAACTACAGCTTCTATCATCGATCAAAATGTGGAATCAATTGTCATGAGTTTTCCGCTTCAGGTAAGGTTGAAAAGTGACCGCATCAACAACTTCAGGGTCTATACCCTGGCTGGAATGAAATATGATTTTGATCTCGCGAGTAATTCAGGTGCCAGGAATGCAGACAATATCGTCAAAGTGAAAAAATCGGATTATGGCGTTGAAGGCGGAATCGGATTCCAATTCTTCTTCCCGTATTTCATCCTTTCCCCGGAAATAAAATTCAGCTATGGCCTCTCTAACGTGCACAGTCGAGACGAAAGCCTACGCTATTCCAGCGTAATCGACAAGATGAATAGCAGGATGGTGCTTTTTTCACTGCATTTTGAAGGAGGCGGACTAGGTCGGTAAATTAATAGTCGTGCTCCTGCCTGTGTATGTTCAAGCGTAACCCCGCAGAAACCTGCACATTACGTGGCATTCCTTCCATTTTCCTGTAAGTTACAGTTCCCTCAAGAAAAAGATTTTCCTTCAATTCATAAGCAGCCCAGAGGCTTGTATGTAGATTTTTTCGGGAGTCTGGAACACCATAATAAACACGTTCGTCAATAGATCTCGTATCACTGGGTTTGAAAATATTATTGCCATAATTCCTGCCCAAAGGATCCATTCCTGCAAGCCAAAAAACACCTTTGGCTTGTAGGTACCATCGGGGTGAAGGCTGACAAGTAAGAATTGCTATACCTTCCCGAACATTAGATCCTGAAGGGTGTGCTATGGGCTGATTATAATGGGTATAATTGGCGAGTGTATCGGTATGAGAATAGGTGAAAGGCCTGATCCAGTTTGTTTCCAGTTGGAGATCCAAATTTTTCACACCCAGCATATCTATGTACTTCAAACCTCCCTGTAGAGCCCATTTGTTACCCCACCAATTATCTTTTTGCCTGATATATGTTGTAAAAAACTCATCCAGCAAAATTTGACCATATAACTGTACTCTTTTACCCAAATTGGCCTTAGCATCGAAACCGATGAAGGCGTTGTCTGGACTACCCACCTGCAACTCAGAAACCCGCAGGAACATGACAGGATTCAAGTAATGAAATTCAAAACGATTAGGTCTACCAAACACAATGCCTTCGAAGAACCCGAAGGTCAGCCACTTAGGCACATTGAGAGTGAGGTAATGAACAGCGGCATATTTTTTGGTATGGAGGGTATCATTGCCCAGGGTTCTACGGGTGTATTGTGGTTGCAACTCCATGATCCTACTCATGTAATTGAGTTTCCAGATACGCAAATTAGCGTTGAGATAAAGGTGGCTATTTCCATGATCACTCCAAAAAAGGCTTCTGTAACCATTACCGATAAACATTTTATCATAGCCGAACTGGAAGTCAAGAGATTTGGCTGCATTGTAAAAAAGCGAACCCCGGGCATCAAAATAATCGTATCCGGTTTCTTTGAAAGTTTTATACAATCCAGCTCCCGGAACTGCCCTGAATTGCTCAATCCGGTTACGGAGGTGAACAGGTGGCTTAACCTGATTCTCCGTAACGAAAATCTGCATGCCGAGTTTACCTGAAATCTGGGAACGAACCACTACACCCCGGGTATTGGTATAGAGCATTTCATCAGTGGCCTCGTCTCGCATTGCCTGCAGATGCAGAACGGGATTAACAGATAAGAAAAAATCAGGCTCGTCAATGCCCACAAAATTGGCCGGATCCTGGTAAAAGGATGCAAAAATAGCCTTTTTGCTCACTGGCAAAACAGAATCCCTGCCCTTCCATTCCCTGTTGTTTAGCCTTGCCCGCTGCACATTATACTGGTCAACTGCCGATAACGTAATTCCAGATGCACTATCGGTAACCCTGTCAAGAGCACCCACCCACCATTTTCTGTTGTAGGGTTTCAGCACAGAAAAATTGAGTCCGGAATCCCGCTGCATTTTAATCTCCAACCTGTTGAGCAGAAAATAATCCTTGGATCCCTGCTGAAACAGGGAGGATTGTGCTAAAACTCGTAAAGGCAGAGCAAAAATCAAAATGACTGCCAATGTTTTAATAATTTGCGTGTTCAACAACATAGGTATAATGTCTAAGATCCTAATCAAGAACACCCGCATGGTGTCCGACGGAAAAATAATCAATGGTGATATACTGATAGGCGATAACCGAATTTTAAAGATAAACCACAGAATTGACAATTCATACCATGCACGGGAGATTGATGGAGAGAATAAATTCCTCTTACCAGGTGTAATTGACGATCAGGTGCATTTCAGGGAACCCGGGCTCACCCACAAAGCCAATATCCATACCGAGTCTGTGGCAGCTGTGGCAGGTGGTACAACGAGTTTCATGGAGATGCCCAATACCAGGCCAGCAGCACTGACGCAAGACCTGCTTGAAGAAAAATATGCCATAGCCGCCCATTCCTCTCCAGCCAATTATTCATTTTTCATGGGCACATCCAACGATAACGAAGAGGAGGTATTGAAAACCAATGATAAAAAAGACAGGATTTGCGGGATCAAAATTTTCATGGGATCTTCCACCGGTAATATGCTGGTAGACAATCACCTGACCCTCGACCGAATATTCAGGGAAAGTGAGGTGCTCATCGCCACGCACTGCGAAGACGAGCGCATCATCAAACGAAACCTGGAAAAATTTGCTGCCGAAGGCAGGATTCCGCAAGCCGCAGATCACCCCATCATCCGTGATGAAGAAGTTTGTTTTGAATCCTCCCTGATTGCAATCCAGCTGGCGAAGAGAAATAACACAAGGTTACATATCCTGCACATCTCTACAGCCAAAGAACTGCAGCTTTTCAGCAACCTCCTTCCGCTGGCTGAAAAAAGAATTACATCTGAAGTTTGCGTCCACCACCTGCATTTCACAGCAGATGACTATGAGACCTTTGGCAATAAAATAAAATGTAACCCCGCTATCAAGTCGCCCAAAAACAAAGCTGCCCTCTGGGAAGCCCTGCTAGATGACCGGCTGGATATTATTGCCACAGACCATGCACCCCATACCATAGATGAAAAGTCTGGTGATTACACACATGCACATGCAGGTTTACCATTGGTTCAACACAGCTTGCAGCTTATGTTGCACTATGTTCAACAAGGCAAAATCACCATTGAAGATGTGGTGCGCAAAATGGCACATGCTCCTGCCACCTGCTTCCAGATCAGGGAGCGGGGATTCATCCGCGAGGGCTACTATGCAGACCTGGTGTTGGTAGACCTGAATACCCCTTATACTGTGAGTAAAGAAAATATCCTGTATAAATGCGGATGGAGTCCACTCGAAGGATTCACCTTCCCTGCAACCATTAACATGACTTTTGTGAACGGATATCCTGTTTATGAAAACGGACAGGTCGATATATCTCATCGGGGAATGCGATTGCTCTTCGATAGAAATTGAATGCATGCTGATTGACAAAACAACACTGCAGGACCTTTCCATTTTTCATCCAGATGAAGAGCAGTCTCTTTTTGCCCGGATTGATCATACAACCACTGCTACAGGTAAACAAGTGCTTCAGAAAATATTCTCAAGCCCTTTGCAGGATTTTAACGCAATAAAAGAGGTACAGGATATCCTGAAACTGCTTGAAGAAGAGCTCAACAACTGGCCTGGAGACATTACCAATGGTACGATGCTGGTGGTGGAAAAATTCCTCGACGATAACCCACAAAGCATCCCTGAGAATCCAAATCCCTTCAACAGTTTCCTATACAGGATTCTCAATGCGGGAGAATATTCAATGACACTTTTTTCGATGCGGCAGTTGTTTGCCTTGATAAGGGGGTTTGAAAAGCTGCACAAACTATTCCGAAAACACAAACTCCCATCAAGGTTGGAACTACTTGTTGGTGAAAGCGAACGACTCATCAGCAACCGGCTGATTACGAGCTTAAAAGCATTTGAAAATTTTCAGGAAATGTCTACGCCGGAAATCCTGAAATATGCCAGCATTTTCCATAACGAACTTCCCGTAACACTCCGGCGTTTGCTAGAGATTCATGCCAGTCTGGATGCCTGGAAATCCATGGCAACAGCCAATAAAATATTGAGCCTGCAGTTCCCAACATTTGAATCCAGCGAACATCCGTTGCTCGAAATAAGGAACCTCAAACATATCATGCTGAAAGAGGCTGTGGGATTTGATTTGCTGATGGATA
>JBDLTO010000085.1:0-3492 GCA_039805815.1 Bacteroidota bacterium
AATCACCAGCAGGACCTTTCAAAGATCACCTCGGCAAACCCCTAATAGACAGGTTTCACAATGGAGCGCAACCCATCGACCAGTTTGTTTTCCAAGATGGCGATAAAACTTACCTTTTTTATGGTGGCTGGAGACATTGCAACATCGTTCAATTGAATGACCAACTTAATGGATTCATCCCTTTTGATGATGGCACTATCTTCAGGGAAGTAACACCTGAAGGCTATGTGGAAGGTCCATTTATGTTCAAACGCAATGGAAAATATTATTTCATGTGGTCTGAAGGGGGTTGGACAGGTCCCAACTACAGTGTGGCTTATGCGATAGCAGACCATCCCACTGGTCCGTTCAAACGCATTGGCAAAATCCTGCAGCAGGATCCCGCCATCGCCACTGGAGCAGGACATCACTCAGTTATTTCCATTCCCGGAAAAGACGAACACTACATCGTTTACCACCGCAGACCACTAACCGAAAAGGATGGAAACTCCCGTGAGACCTGTATCGACAAACTAACCTTCGATGAACAAGGGTTGATACAGCCAGTGAAAATTACGAAGGAAGGGGTTAAGAGACATTTACTAAAGTAGATTTACACAAAACGTATAGCTTTGATTGCTGTTTGATCACAAAACAAAACCGATGATGCTGAAGAAAACCATAACCTCATTTCTGCTTGCCTTTCTGCTGCTCCAACTGAGCGCACAAGAATCCTACTTTTATCCCAACACTGGCACTTTCAACCCCGCCATTCCAACTCCAGAACAATTTCTAGGATATAGCATTGGTGATCAACATACGCGGCACGACCAGATCGTGGCGTATTTTCGTGAACTCGACAGACTTTCAGACAGGGTAACTTTGGAAGTGATTGGAAAGACATTTGAAAACAGAAGTCAGATTGCAGCAACCTTCACCAGTGCAGGCAACCATAAAAACATCGAACAAATCAGACAGCAACACCTTGCTGGTGAGAAACAAGGTGCAACAGCGAATATACCATTGGTGATCCACCTGGCTTACAATGTGCATGGTAATGAACCTTCTTCCAGCGAAGCGGCCATGCTAACAGCTTACTACCTCACTGCTTCAGAAACAGAGGAAACAAAAGGATGGCTGAACAACATGATTATCACCATGGATCCTGTGATCAATCCGGATGGCCGCGACAGGCATACCAACTGGGCAAACATGCACAAGGCATTCCCTCCTGTAGCCGATGCAAACGACAGGGAACACAATGAAATATGGCCCGGTGGACGCACCAATCATTATTGGTTCGACCTCAACCGCGACTGGTTCCTGGCAACTTTTCCGGAGTCACAAAACCGGATCAACTTCTTCCACAAATGGAAGCCCTATGTGCAGACGGATCACCACGAAATGGGCACCAATTCCACCTTCTATTTCGATCCGGGTGAAGATGCCAGCAACAATCCGATTGTGCCTGATTACCTCTACAAAAAAATCTACCCGAAATATGCCGAATACTTCAGCAAGGCAACAGATAAAATAGGATCCATGTACTTTACCAAGGAAGCCTATGACAAACTTTACCCTGGCTATGGTTCGAGTTACATCAACTTCTATGGGGGTGCAGGATTTCTATTTGAACAGGCTAGTAGCCGCGGACACATTCAGGAAACTACTACAATACCCATCACCTTTGCCTTCACCATCCGCAATCAGTTTACAGCTTCATTAGCCACTATCCGGGCCTCATTAGCAGAGAAAGCATCATTACTTGAAATGCGGAAACTTTTCTATACTACTGCAAAACAACAGGCTGAAGCATCTGCCGTGAAAGGATATGTATTCAGTCATGATCAGGACAAGAACCGCACCAAAGCTTTCATCGATTTGCTTTTGCTGCACAGAATAGACGTGTATGAATTGCCTGCAGATGAGCGTTACTATGTACCGGTTGCACAAGACAACCACATCATGGTGCGATCGATTTTTGAGAACCAGATTACTTACCGCGACAGTTCATTTTATGATGCATCAACGTGGAGTTTGATTCACGCGTTTGGCTTACCCTTTTCAGCAGCTAAATCACCTGTTTCCGGAGGAAAAAAATTAACTGTTTCACCTGCCGTTATTACACCACAACCAGTTAAAAGCAACTATGCCTATCTTGTCAGCAACCGCGATTACAACATACACCGCTTCATCTATGCATTGCAGCGAGACGGGGTGATTGTACAAACGGCTGCCAGACCGTTTACTACGCAGGTAAACGGGCAAAACATGACCTACGGATATGGCAGCGTCGTGATTTCTGTTCAACAACAAAAACTTACAGCGGAGCAGCTGCATCAGGCAGTTGTCCGTGCATCAGCGGTATGTGGCATTCCAGTAGAATCAGTGGGTACAGGCTTCAACGTTGCCGGTATCGACCTGGGCAGTGGCTATGTAAGGACACTCAAAAAACCGGAAGCATTGATGCTGATTGGAACTGGCGTAGTTGCAGCAGAGGCTGGTGAAGTATGGCACCTACTAGACCAGCGGCTGCAGATGCCCATCACCAAAGTGGATTTGCTCACCTTCAACAGGGTTGACCTCAACCGGTATAACACATTGATAATGGTTTCCGGGATGTACAACCTGCTCGATAAAAACAGTACAGAAAAAATCAGGACTTGGGTGCAAAACGGCAATACGCTGATCACCATCAAGTCCGGTGCAGAATGGGCTATCAAAAACGGATTCACGAAACATAAGCTACAGGCTGATTCCAGCGGAACCACTACAGGCAGAAAAGATTTCGACAGGGCTGTTGAAATCGAAGGAGCCAAAGCATTGGGAGGCTCTATCTTCCGGGTTGACTTAGACACCACGCATCCTATTGGCTATGGTTACGGAAGAAGGAATATTTCAGTGTACAAAAATGGTTTGACCTTTTTCCAGAACAGTACCAATCCCTACAACACTGTTGCACAATACACAGCTGATCCTGTTGTTGGCGGATATTACCATTCTACCACCCTGAAGAAAATGAAGAATAGTCCATCTATATTGGTAGGCAGCGAAGGGGCTGGTCGTGTCATACTGTTTGCCGACGAACCCAATTTCCGCGGGGCATGGTATGGTACCAACAAACTGTTTCTGAATGCTATTTTCTATGGTAACTTGATTACCGTACCAAACGTTGCAGCGCATGAATTGGAAGAACATTGATCAGGATTGCGCATTGATCATGTTTATGGCTTGACAATGGTCCGGAAGGTAAGGTTGATGCGCGGTGCATCTACTTTTTTGGTTGGCGGCAGTCGGTGAAGCCAATGTGTTTGGGTAGTTCCTTTCATCACCAGCAG
Source organism: Bacteroidota bacterium (assembly GCA_039805815.1). Taxonomy (GTDB): domain Bacteria; phylum Bacteroidota; class Bacteroidia; order Chitinophagales; family Chitinophagaceae; genus Pollutibacter. The sequence goes on from JBDLTO010000085.1 coordinate 3,318, forward strand.
ACTGCCATGCTCCAAGAATGTGTTGACCACTTCACCAGTTTGCTTGTGTTTGAAAGCGAACTTTCTCTCTGCACCAAAACTAAGAGAGGCAATAGCACCATTTTTTTTCAGGTCTTTCTCTCCATCACTGTGCCAAGCCATTCCCTCTTCACCCGTATGATACAGGTTGAGCAAG
>JBDLTO010000086.1:0-4634 GCA_039805815.1 Bacteroidota bacterium
ATGACGGCAAAGAAAATAAAGACAGCTACACAATAGGCATTACTCAGCAGCGCAATGAAGTTACCCAAACAGGAGGCTTTGCTTCGCTGAGCATCCTACTTTATGAAACTGACAGCCTGACAATAGGCGGAACACCAGCTGATGCCACAAGGGTCTTGTTTGCAGCAAATTACAACAACAATGTTGATCTGAAGGATGGCAGGAAGTTCACCAACCTGGATGAGACGATGGCCGTGAAGCAAGGCAATACACTCTTGAGCATGGAACTGCGTGCTTTGCCCGATACCGGAACCTTATTGCCACTGAGTATCACACAATACCGAGCAACGAAATACACACTGCGTGTATTCTGGGATAAGATGCTGACCGACAGCACACGCAGGGCCTATCTGAAGGATAAATTTACAGCGAAGGAGTACCTGATAGACAGGGGTGGAAATTACATTGATCTGGCCTACACCATCACATCAGACGCGAAGAGTAGTGCTGCAGACCGTTTTGCGGTGGTATTCAAGAGCAGTACGAATGTGGTAACAGCAGTAACCAACTGGAGCAATGGCGACTACATCAAGGTGTATCCCAATCCGGTAGTAACAAATATGCAGGTGGACTACAAACTAGGTATGCAGCGTGAACTGACCCTCAAGGTGTATGACATGAGCGGCAGGGAAGTGCTGGAGCAGAAAAAACTGAAGAGTGGCGACCAGGTGAATATGAGCAGGTTACTCCGCGGTATTTATCAATACCAACTCCTCGACAAAACCGGAAAGTTGCTCATGGCAGATAAGCTGATGAAGGCATCAAATTGATGTACTTTTGCGGAATGCAGTCAAATACATTCTCGATTCAGGATACACTTGTCAATTTACAAATAAAGGCATTGAATGCGATGCAGCTTGCATCCATCGAAGCCAACAACAATTCAGATGAACTGATATTATTGGCAGATACCGGGTCGGGTAAAACCCTGGCATTTTTAATTCCTGTCACAACTTTGTTAGACAGAAGCAGTGCTGTAACCCAGGCATTGGTTGTTGTTTCTTCCCGTGAACTGGCACTTCAGATTGAACAGGTATTCAAGAAAATGGGAACTGGTTTCAAAGTGACTTGTTGTTATGGTGGGCATTTAAGGGAAACAGAAGAGAATAACTTGCGGCAGGCTCCAGCACTGATTATTGGAACGCCAGGCAGACTGGCAGATCATATCAGGAGAGGTAATATCAATACCGGTACCATATCAACCCTGGTTCTGGATGAATTTGATAAGTCGCTGGAGCAGGGCTTTGAAGGGGAGATGTCTTTTATCCTTTCCTCCCTCCCAGCTTTGAAAAAGAGAATCCTTACTTCCGCCACTGAAGCCGTGGCAGTTCCGGATTTTGTTGGACTCAAAAATCCCATAAAGCTTAATTTTTTAACAGGAGAACAATCACCTGCACTTGCCGTTCAGTATGTTAGGTGTCCTGATATGGACAAGCCAGCTGCCTTGTTCAGTCTGATTTGTGCTTTGGGTAACCGCTCAACAATTGTTTTCTGCAACCAGCGTGAGTTGGTTGAACAGGCAAGTCACTTCCTTAAAGATAAAGGCATCGTGAATGTGTTTTATCACGGTGCCATGGAGCAACAGGAACGTGACGTTGCCTTGTGTAAGTTTCGCAATGGCACTTCCAATTTATTGGTAACAACAGATCTGGCTGCACGCGGACTGGATATTCCACACATCCGTTACATCATCCATTATCAACTTCCTACAACCCAGGAGTCTTTTATCCACCGCAACGGAAGAACAGCGCGGATGGAAGCCAGTGGAACAGCTATTTTATTGCTGGCGCCCGGCGAAACAATTCCGCCATACATAGAGCCCGCACCAGAAGAAAAGGTTTTATCTGAATCCGCTGAGTTGCCTGCAAAGCCAGACTGGACCACCTTCTACGTAAGTGCAGGTAAAAAGGATAAGGTTAATAAAATTGATATCGTTGGATTTCTTTCGAATAAGGGTCGCTTGAAAAAAGAAGATATAGGCTTGATTGAAGTCAAGGATTTTTTCTCATTTGTAGCAGTCAGAAAATCAAAAGCAGGAGCAACTTTACAGTTGATCAAAGAAGAGCGGATAAAGAATAAGAAGGTGAAAATTGAAATTGCAAAATGATTATTTTTTCCAGGTCAATCCACCTGTTTTGTTGATTCCCTGATGATGAGATCCCCGTTGATCATGATTGATTCATTTTCAGTTTTGCTGTCGATGATGTGATCAAGCAGCAGTTTGGCAGCAGCTTCGCCTATTTTTCTTGTTTTGACATCGAAGGTTGTCAGCTGAGGTTCTACAATCTCTCCAGTATATTCATTCCCAAATCCGCATACACTGATCTGTTGGGGGATTTTCATTTTTTTTGATTTCAGGTAGCGGATGATTTGTACAGCACATTTATCGGAGATGGAGAATATGGCATCAATTTTAGGTGTTATTTTCAACCATTCATCCACGGCATTGATGACCGCATCATAACTGAAGTCGACATGTTTGATCAATCGCTCATCCATTTTTATCCCATTCTGTTTGAGTGCCTTGAGGTATCCATTAAGCCTTTTATTGATGGATACAGCCTTGGGCCCCAGCAGTAAGGCAATCCTTTTGCAGCCGGTGTTGATCAAGTGTTCTGTAATCCGCAACGCACCGATTTCATCATCGCTGTACACTTTCGACACTTCCAGTTCATCGTTGACCCTGTAGAATTGTACAATGGGGATATCCTTGTTGAGGTGTATTTTAAGGTGGTCGAAAGTATTGGTATACAAGGTGTGGCAGATGAGGAGCCCGTCAATCATATTGTTCATCAGCGCTTGTATATTGGCAACTTCGGTGGTATGATTTTCTTCAGATTGGCAGGAGACAACCCTGTAGCCTGATTGTGCTGCAACGTGTTGGATACCACCAAGCATCGAAGAAAAGAAAGTTGTTTCCAAGTTGGGGATAATAACGCCGATAGTATGGGTTGACCTGTTCACCAGACTTTGTGCCAACATATTGGGCTGGTATTCCATGGTTTGGGCCAGTGCTTTGATGATGGACCTTGTTTCCATGCTGATATCCGGATGGTCATGCAAAGCCCTTGACACGGTAGAGACGGATACACCTGCAGCACCTGCAATATCCTTCAGTGATGTTTTGTCGTTCAGGTTTTTCGAAGGGTATCTATTTTTTTTGCTTTCGTGTAACAACGTGAAATGATAATTACAGTCTTTGCAATAAAAACGTTGTTTACCCCTAACGATTCCGGACTTTAGAATCCTTTCAGGTTTTTGGCATTTTGGACATTTTGTTCTTGGCATAAGCAATTTTTTGTATCTATCGAAAACGTTAGCGCAAACATTTTCGATAGATTAATTCATTCTTACAGGGTGCAAGATATCCCAATATCCACAATTACACAATATTTTGAAACTGATTCGTGATGATAAAACGATATCATCTATCTCTTAAATCGCCACAAAAAAGCTTGTCTTGCATGAGAAAAAGTTCCCCAGTTCTGCCGCTTTCCGGCATAATCCGGTGCAGCCCCAGCCGGATAGTTTCCAATTCTTCATATCTCAATTTATTGCCATGAAACTGTTTGAAAGCCATTTCAGTTTTCAACTCGTAGTTCAACGGATCAACAGTCGCCAATTGTTGGTTTGCCTGTTGGCTATCTGTTTGCAATCTTTTTCTTCCGGTCCATTCAACCATTTTGATAATGCATTGCCTGGAAGGACGGCAATACGCAATGTTATCAAAGGCCGCCTCCTGAATGAGCGGGGTGAACCGCTATCGGGTTGTACCATATCCGAAAAGGGTACAACAAACTCAACCCAATCCGCCGTGGATGGCAGTTTTTCCATTGATATTGCCGGACCCGCTTCCACCCTCATTGTTTCATATATTGGTTATGAGACACTTGAGGTGAAAGTGGGCAACCTCAGCAATTTCAACCTGACATTGTCGCCCACAGCATCCAATATGGATCAGGTGGTGGTAGTGGGTTATGCGAGTCAGAAGAAGGCAACCGTTACGGGTGCGATTTCTACTGTGAAAGGGGCTGATTTGATCAAATCTCCCGTACCCAACCTCACTTCCGCAGTTGTTGGTCGCGTTCCGGGTTTAATAACGCAGCAAAGAAGCGGCCAGCCGGGAAATGATGAAACAACCTTGCGTATTCGCGGTATCGGAACATTGGATAATAGCAATGCAGCTCCATTGGTATTGGTGGATGGTGTGGAAAGGCCATTCTCCCGCATAGATCCCAGTGAGGTGGAGTCCATTTCTGTTTTGAAAGATGCTGCATCAACAGCTGTTTATGGTATACGGGGCGCGAATGGTGTTATCCTCGTCACCACCTTAAAGGGAAAAGAAGGACCTGCCAAGGTCAACTATAGCGGTAATTATGCCCTACAGGTGCCTACACGTCTTCCTGAGTTTTTGAACGGGTATGATTTTTCGACACTTCAATTGGAAGCACAGCTGAACGACAATCCAACTGTAACGCCAATGTTCAGCAAAGAGGAACTGCAAAAGTTCAAGGATGGCAGTGATCCGCTGTTCTATCCGGATATTGATTGGTTGGGATTCATGATGAATGATTATGCTCCGCAGCAGCAGCACA
>JBDLTO010000087.1:0-3271 GCA_039805815.1 Bacteroidota bacterium
TACTACACTAAAGGATCCACATTCTGTAATGGCTCTTGACTTCTAGCCCTTTCCCAATTTTCCATTAACTCAATTTGATGGAGTGCTGTCCATTCTGTAACAAGTCCCAAAACACGAGGCGGTAAATAACCTCCGATAATCTCATTGTGTTCAATATCAATAATAGCTTCATAGTCTCCATACGCCGCATGAAAATGAGGTGGATTATGATCCCGATAAAACATTCTAATGATTACTCCAAGGAAACAGCTAATCTGCGGCATAAGAAAATTTTGGACGGGAAATATCTCCAAAATGTTTGCCTGTAATATCTAAATAAATTGATATTGCGTCAATTTCAAGTTCCTCAGACCAAGCAATAGAATATCCAGTGGTATATACTTTTTCAAATTTTGCTTTGTCCTTCAATACCATAAAAATACCCTTAGATATGAAGTCTTCTAGGTTAACAATACCTGTTACTCCATCATCAAAGCTCACGCTGATAGTGTAATCTGATAAATATTTAACCTCTTTAACTTTCATAATGCAATTTACAACATTTAATATACTACAAAAGCCGTCATTACAGACGGCTTTTGTAGTCATGAGCTCCTCAGACTGGACTTGAACCAGTGACCCTCTGATTAACAGTCAGATGCTCTAACCAACTGAGCTACTGAGGAATTTACCCATTCGGGGTTGCAAAAATAGTAAAAATTGGGATTGTTGGAAAGAAAAATCGGATTTCTTTCGAAAAAAACCTATTTCAACTGCCAGGTACACAAATTTTTATCTTGAGCTTGGTATCTGGAACCGGACTCAGCGCCTTACACAAGCCACAATCTTCCATTTGACCCGGGTCAATCGTGAAGTAAAACTCATCTCCTTCATTCAAACTATCCGGAAAGGTGCATTTGCTGTCAACTGCAAAAACATTCCTGTAGACTGTTCCTGTTGTGGGATAAGTCCAACTGCTTTCCACCAACAAAACATCACTTTTCCCTTCCACCAGTTGAACAACATCGTTCTTGCAAATTCCCTTGATCACAAGCCTTCCTTTAAAGCATCCATTTGCAATGGTTTCCTGCTTATCGCATCCGGAAACCGCAATCAACAGTACCACCCATCCTAAAAATTTCAACATCGTCTATTTTTAAACTAAATTACTGCTCATTTCACTCATTTACAACTTTCGGAAATGTCTTTCAACCTTCAGCCTGTTCACCTGCGCAATGAGTTGGTAGCACTCAATCCCCTCATGGAAAGTGATTTGGCATTACTCTATCCACTTGCTGCTGATCCGCTTGTTTGGGAGCAACACCCCAATCCAAATAGGTATCGGCAGGCAGACTTTGAGACCTATTTTCAGGGGGCTATGGCATCAAAGGGAGCATTCCTGGTAGTGCATGCCCAAACCGGGGAACCCTTAGGTTGTACCCGATTTTTGGATTATGATGCATCAGCAAGAGTGGTCCAAATTGGCTATACTTTTTTTGGCCGAAACTATTGGGGAAAGGGGTTTAACCCGGCCACCAAGCGGTTGATGCTGGACCACGCTTTTCATTTCGTTGATCGGGTTGAGTTTTATGTGGGGATCAATAACCTGCGATCCAGGATAGCGATGGAGCGCTTGGGAGCGGTTCAAACAGGAACAGCAGAGGTGGCTTATTATGGTGAAGCAACCAAGATGAATGTCATCTACACCATCAGCAGGCAGACTTGATTGGATAGTGGTTTATTTCCGTTTGGATACTTTTTTCAGCTCAGCCTTTTCTTTGTTTTCCTGCATACGGAAGGCAACAATATCCCTGACCAATTCAGTAGGAATGGGTTCACCATGTGGAAATTGAATGGTTGATTTGGATGTTTTGTAGGATTTGGTTTGGGCAGCAAATGCTTTCAATGCTGATGGCATTGGATAAATGGCATAATGCTTCTCCCAGGTGGCATAATAAACAACAATGCCTTCCAGTTTGATGGCAGGCATGCCGTAGCTCATCACAGATAGCGCTGCTGGTGCGGTTTCCAGGATAATCCGATGCAATTCAATAAAGCCATCCCTGACTTCTTCCTGAACCTGGCTGATGTATTCTTCAACTGTTGCTGGTTTGCTCATATCATACATTAATGATTCAATTCCTGAAACCCACATAAATGCCATCTGGCCTGAATTCCAGCGGGTAGGTCCGCATGTTATAACCCTCTCCGGTAACATTATAGCCGTTTTTCAGGGAGAATTTGAAGCGGTGGAGCGGACAAACCGCATTTCCCTGTGCATCGATGTAGCCCATAACCATTTTGGCACCAGCGTGAGGGCATTTGGATTGGAAAGCAAAAAGCTGGTCTTTGAACCTGGCAATGCAAATGGTTTTTTCACTAATCTCAGCCTGAATCATATCATATTTTCCGAAGCCAAGGGAGGCTTCATTTTCAGCTACAAAATGCCATTGGTAAAGCTTAGAATCCGTCATATTGCTGAAAACCTGTCTTGTAAGGGTAGCGCCGCACATAAAGTTCCCTGACCTGATTCAGGATTGATGTCCGTAACCTGTCTATTTCCCTTCGCTCGGTGGCTGAAATAAATACGCATCTCGAAGATGTTTCGTGTTGCCACCTCCTGGTAAGTTCTTCAAGGAGCTGCGTTTTAACTTCCGGCTCAAGCCAGTTATCGAAGGTTCTTTCCTCATAAAGATCCATCTTATTGAAGACAGTGATTACTGGCTTTTCGCTGCAACCAAGCTCCGCAAGGGTGGTTTTCACCACATTCATCTGGTCTTCGTACTGTGGGTGGGAAATATCGACTACGTGAAGTAGGATATCGCTTTCCTTGACTTCATCGAGCGTGCTTTTGAAGCTTTCGATGAGGTGGTGGGGGAGTTTGCGGATGAATCCTACTGTATCACTCAGGAGGAACGGCGTATTTTCAAAAACAATCTTCCTGGTGGTTGTGTCCAACGTGGCAAACAGTTTGTTTTCTGCCAGCACATCACTTTTGCTCAGGAGGTTCATGATGGTAGATTTACCCACATTGGTATAACCTACCAGAGCTACCCTGATGAATTCACCGCGGTCTTTGCGTTGCGTAAACGCCTGTTTTTCAATCTCGCCCAGTTTCTTTCGCAAGAGGGAGATTTTTTCACGCACGATGCGGCGGTCCGTCTCAATTTCAGATTCACCTGGTCCGCGTGTACCAATGCCACCACCCAGCCTCTCCAGGTGTTTCCACATACCACGCAGGCGGGGTAGAATATATTGGTACTGGGCCAGTTCCACTTGGGCCTTAGCCTGA
>JBDLTO010000088.1:0-5740 GCA_039805815.1 Bacteroidota bacterium
ACATTGGTCCTTGATGTTGCTTCAGTGGAACTTTTTGCAGACGGGGGACTGACCACCATGACCTCCGTGTTTTTTCCGACAATCCCTTTCAATCAGATCAGTTTTCAAGCTGATGCTTCGCCTCTTTCCATAACGTATTCGCCACTGAAGACTGTTGAATGATTTTGTCTCATAGCATACATGTCACTGAAAGTCAGTCTATATTGCCCAATAAGTGCTATGGAAGAAACTAACACCGCAGGACAGTTATCCGAAAATCTTTTCATTAATTGCAAAACAACCACAACCAACCAACATTATGCAAGTCATCCTTGGAGTACTTTTTCATTTCATAGGCGGTTTCGCCTCGGGGAGTTTCTATATTCCATTCAAAAAAGTTAAAGACTGGCAGTGGGAGAGCTACTGGATTATCGGTGGCCTTTTTTCCTGGCTGATAGTTCCTCCAGTAGCTGCATACCTGACCATCCCGGGTTTTGCTGACATCATATCCGGAACAGGCGGGTCGGTATTGGGGTACACTTTCCTTTTTGGGGTTTTATGGGGTATTGGGGGATTGACTTACGGTTTGGGGGTAAGATATCTGGGCGTTTCCTTGGGCAGTAGCATCATTCTGGGGCTGTGCATGGTTTTTGGAGCGCTTATCCCTGCCATGTATTATGATGTCAATGCCGTTGAAGGCAAAGATACCTTCAGCATGATGACCGGTTCCAGTTGGGGGCAGACAATCCTGTTGGGCTTGTTGATATGTGTGGCTGGAATCATGGTAAGTGGAAAGGCTGGTATGATGAAGGAAAAGGAGTTGCAGTCATCCGGAACCGATCCGCATGGCGCATCTGTAAAGTCAGAGTACAAGTTTGGCCTGGGTATGCTGGTATCCATTGTTTCTGGTGTGCTGAGTGCCTGTTTCAACTTCGGACTTGAAGCGGGACAATCCATGGCAACCATTGCCAATGACGCTTGGGTTGCAGCAAACCCCGGAGAGGGGGAGTTTCTTTACCGCAATAATGTGGTTTATGTGGTCCTCTTGTGGGGAGGTCTTACAACCAACCTCGTTTGGTGTTTGATATTAAACGCAAGAAACAAGTCGTTTGGCGATTACACCAATGCCTCAGCCCCGCTGCTGCGCAATTATATTTTCTCCGCTTTGGCAGGAACCACCTGGTTTCTGCAATTCTTTTTCTACGGTATGGGCGAAAGCAAATTGGGTAACGGTCCCAGTTCCTGGATCCTGCACATGGCATTCATCATCCTCGTAGCCAATGTTTGGGGACTCCTGCTTAAAGAATGGAAGGGCGTGAGTGTGAAAACAGCTCGAACCATTATTCTGGGTATTGTCATCATCATCCTGTCTGTGTTGGTGGTTGGTTATGGGAATGGACTTCATCAATAAATTTCTAATAAAAAAATAGCTTCACAATGTCTGAGAAAACTGATTACAAGTACGTGAATTACCTGTGGGACAATGAAAAAGCCAAGGCGATGGAAGGGGATGAGGTGGCCCTGTTGCTCTACCGCTCCAATATCCTTGGTGCCGATTTGAGAATCACCAATTATGGTGGCGGCAATACCTCGTGCAAAACCATAGAGAAGGATCCACTTACCGGACAAGAAACAGAAGTGATGTGGATCAAGGGTTCCGGAGGTGATATTGGCTCATTGAAAAGGAGTGGCTTGGCTGCACTGTATATGGAAAGATTACAAAATCTGACTAAAGTATACAGGGGGCTTGCCCATGAAGATGAAATGGTGGCCTTGTTCAATCATTGTATTTTTGATTTGGATTCGAAAGCGCCTTCCATTGATACGCCATTGCATGGCTTTCTTCCCTTCAAACACATAGATCATTTACATCCAGATGCAGCAATCGCCATTGCCGCGTCAAAGGATGGAGAAAGGATAACCCGTGAGTTGTTTAATGGAACAATAGGATGGGTGAATTGGCAACGTCCCGGCTTTGACCTTGGTTTGCAGCTGAAAGCTTGCTTGGAGGCCAATCCTGGCATCAGGGGCATCATGCTCGGCTCACATGGGCTCTTTACCTGGGGGAATACCGCATATGATTGTTATATCAATTCGCTGGAAGTTATTGAACAATGTGCAGCATACATTGAGGAACAGGTTGTTAAAAATGGCAGGGTGTTTGGCGGACAAAAAATCCAATCATTGCCACAAGATGAAAGAATATCAAAGGCAGCAGCCCTGGCTCCTGTCTTGAGAGGGTTCTGCTCTTCACATACCCGTATGCTCGGTCATTTTACTGATGATGCCCGTGTGCTTAAATTCATCAATTCCAATGATCTGGACAGGCTTGCTCCGATGGGCACCAGCTGTCCTGATCACTTCTTAAGAACCAAGATTAGTCCGCTTGTATTGCAGCTTGCGCCCGATGCAGACATCAGTGATCTTGGTCAGTTGAAGGCAGTCATTGAGCCACAAATTGCGGCATACCGCAACATGTACACTGAATATTACAACAGCTGTAAACATGCGAACAGTCCGGCGCTCCGTGACCCCAACCCTGTGGTCATCATTTATCCGGGTGTGGGTATGTTTACTTTCGCCAAAGACAAATCAACAGCAAGGGTGTCCTCAGAGTTTTACATCAACGCCATCAATGTGATGCGCGGTGCAGAAGCCATTTCCGCATATACGTCACTGCCGCATCAGGAGGCCTTCAATATTGAATATTGGTTGTTGGAAGAAGCCAAGCTGCAACGCATGCCCAAGCCCAAATCATTGTCTGGCAAGATCGCATTGGTTACCGGTAGTGCAGGCGGTATTGGAAAAGCCATCGCCAAAAGATTCCTGGAAGAAGGCGCATGTGTCATGCTGTCTGATTTGGATGCCGACAGGTTGGAGGCTTCCGTGGCAGAATTGAAAAAGTCTTTTGGTAAAGATGTTGTTTCGGGTGCTGTTCTCAACGTAACTGACCGTTCTACCATTGATAAGGCCTATAGCCAATCGGCCTTGGAATTTGGGGGCGTTGATATATTGGTGAATTCAGCTGGTTTATCGATTTCCAAACCCATTGAAGAGCATACGGAGAAAGATTGGGATATCTTATATGATGTGTTGGTAAAGGGACAGTTCCTGATGACCCAAGGTGCAGTTGCTGTGATGCGGAAACAGGCTGTTGGCGGGGATATCATTAACATTGTGAGCAAGAATGCCCTTGTTTCCGGTCCGAATAACGCCGGCTACGGTTCAGCCAAAGCAGCACAGCTGCACTTGACCCGACTGAATGCTGCAGAGTTGGGTGCCGACAAGATTCGTGTCAATACCGTGAATCCGGATGCAGTCATAGCCGACAGCAAAATTTGGGAAGGGGACTGGGCGCAAGGCAGGGCGAAAGCCTATGGCATCAAAGTGGAAGAGCTACCTGCATTTTACGCCAAACGCACGCTTTTGAATGAAGTGATTTTGCCGGTCGATATTGCCAACGCATGCTTCGCAATTACCGGGGGTTTATTGAACAAATCAACCGGCAATGTAATCAATGTGGATGGTGGTGTTGCCACAGCATTCGTAAGATAAATTTTGAACCATGGAAATCCAGCAGATACAGCTTGAGGAATTGAATGCAGGCCTGAGGGCAAAGCACGAACGCATATTTTCTTTTCAGGCCGAACAAATAGATCGTGTTGAAGACATCATCGCCAAACTCCTGGCCTTTCAGGTAGCCATACCCAGCTGGGCATTGGGTGCCGGTGGAACAAGGTTTGGCCGGTTTTCTATAGGCGGTGAGCCAGGTAACCTGGAAGATAAGATAGCTGATGTGGGGTTGTTGCACAAGCTCAATGCGTCCAGTGGAGCCATTTCACTGCATATCCCTTGGGACATCCCAACGGATGCAGCCAAGATCAAGACATTGGCAGACCATCATGGGCTTCAGTTTGACGCCATGAATTCCAATACTTTCCAGGATCAGCCTGGACAGCCTTTGAGCTACAAATTCGGTTCTTTACAGCACACGGATAAAGGTGTCAGGCAGCAGGCAATCGATCACAATTTGGAAGTCATCGCCCATGGCAAAGCATTGGGGTCAAAGTCGCTTACTGTTTGGTTGTCGGACGGCTCCAATTTTCCTGGGCAATTGAATTTTAGAAAAGCATTTCAAAATACACTTGCCGGACTGGAGGAGATTTATGCAGCATTGCCAGAAGATTGGAAGATTTTTGTGGAATACAAGGCCTTCGAGCCCAACTTTTACAGCATGACCGTAGGGGATTGGGGGCAGTCTTTGTTGTATGCCAATAAACTTGGCCCCAAGGCCTATACCCTGGTAGACCTTGGCCATCACCTCCCCAATGCCAATATTGAGCAAATTGTTTCCTTGCTGCTCATGGAAGGCAAGCTTGGCGGATTTCACTTCAATGATTCAAAGTATGGAGATGATGACCTTACTGTGGGCTCCATCAGACCCTATCAACTGTTTCTGATTTTCAGGGAGTTGGTTGAAGGGATGAATGCCCGTGGCATGAACCACGCAACAGACTTGGGTTGGATGATTGATGCTTCCCACAACATCAAAGATCCCTTAGAAGATTTATTGCAGTCTGTAGAAGCCATCATGATTGCCTATGCCCAGGCATTGATGGTGGATGATAAGGCTTTGGATGCAGCGAGGCAAAGCAACGATGTGGCCCATGCGCAGGAATTGCTGCAGCATGCTTTCAGAACTGATGTGCGGTCTATTGTTGCCGAAGCACGTTTGAGAGCAGGAGGGGCACTTGATCCCTTGGCAGCTTACCGATCATTGCAGGTCAGGCAAAAATTAATATCAGAGCGGGGTGCGGTCTCCAAGGCAACCGGACTTTGACAAATTAATCGGATGAACATGCAAACCATACCCGTCACAGCGATTTTGGATATCGGCAAAACAAACAAAAAAATTCTCCTGTTTGATGAAACATATAGGATGGTTTTTGAACATACCGAACGCATGGAGGAAACAGTTGATGAAGATGGATTTCCTTGTGAAGATCTGATAGCACTCCGTGATTCGGTCAGGGACATGATGAGTCAGGTATTTCAGATGAGCCAATACGAAGTAAAGGCCATCAATTTTACCACTTATGGTGCAAGCTTTGTCTATCTGGATGATTCAGGCAATCCCCTCACGCACCTATACAATTACCTCAAGCCCTACCCTGAAGCATTGAAACATGCTTTATACAGTGATTATGGCGGAGAAAAGGAATTTCTCAGGGTTACATCATCCCCATCTTTAGGTAGTCTAAATTCAGGCTTGCAGGTATTGAGATTGAAAAAGGAGCAGCCTGCCATTTTCAATTTGGTTGCGCATGCATTGCATCTTCCGCAATATATCAGCTTCCTTTTCACCGGACTGAAAAGGACAGATATCACAAGTATAGGATGCCATACACAATTATGGGATTTTACCAAAATGTCATACCATCAATGGGTTGAAAAGGAAGGACTGACAACCGTACTAGGTCCAATGGAAAAATCGGATCATGCCACGAAGATAAAATGGGGCAGCCATGAAGTTTGGGCTGGTGTTGGATTGCACGACAGCTCTTCAGCTTTGATCCCCTACCTGGTCAGCTTTAAGGAGCCTTTTATCCTGATTTCAACCGGAACCTGGAGCATTAGTTTGAATCCGTTTGATGATATTCCGCTGACGGATGAAGAGCTTCAACGCGACTGCCTCTGTTATCTGCAATACACAGGCCGGCCAGTTAAGGCAGCACGTTATTTCCTTGGTCCTGCTCATGAA
>JBDLTO010000089.1:0-5596 GCA_039805815.1 Bacteroidota bacterium
TGGATGCGCTCGATGCGCAGCAGCTCAGTCAATTGCTGGATGAGTTCAGGAAAAAAGCCGCTTGATGTTGCAAATCAAATGAGTATTCAGTAACTTTAATCACCGCTAACACAAAACACTAATTATGTCCATCGTCATCTACCTCATTGCCGGAGCATTGATTGGTATCCTTGCAGGCTGGCTCCTGGCCAAATCTACTACTTCCAAATCCATGCAAGCTGCAACTGCTTTATTGATGCAAGATAAAAATGCAACCCTTGCTGAACTTCAGTCGGAGCTCAAATTGAGCAGACAGGTTTTGGAGCAAAAAAACAATCAGCTTGCTGAGTTGAAGGCAAACAATGATGTGCTTCAGGAAAAACTGCAGACCCAGAAGGCAGATATGGAAGCCATGGGTAAGAAGTTCAACCTTGAATTCGAAAACATAGCCAACAAAATCCTGGAGACCAAAACGGAGAAATTCACCGAGTTGAATCACAAGAATCTCAAGACCATTTTGGAGCCGTTGGGACAAAACATTACTGCATTCAAAACCAAGGTAGAAGAGGTGTATGATAAAGAATCCAAAGAGCGCTTTTCATTGGGCGAAAGGGTGAAGGAGTTGGCTGCTTTGAATAAGGTAATCAGTGATGAGGCCCATAATTTGACGAAGGCTTTGAAAGGGGAGGCCAAAACCCAGGGCAATTGGGGGGAGATGATTTTGGAAAGCATTTTGGAAAAATCCGGATTGGTCAAAGATCGTGAGTATTTCATGGAACACCAGTTGTTGGATGAGCATGGAAAACCCATGAAATCAGATGCTGAGGATAAGAAAATGAGACCCGATGCCGTCATCAAGTACCCCGACAACAGGTCTGTCATCATTGATGCGAAGGTTTCGCTCAATGCCTTCACCAGGTTGGTTGCTGCAACCGATGTAGAAGAACAGCAAAAGGAAAGAGATGCCCATGTTGCTGCAGTGAAAACGCATATACTCAGTTTGAGTAAAAAGGGGTATGACGATTACGACAAGGCTTTGGATTTTGTGATGATGTTTGTGCCCAGCGAACCTGCTTATATCGCTGCATTGCAAGGTGATCCGGACTTGTGGAATTTCGCTTATGACAAAAGGATTTTACTGTTGAGTCCGACCAACCTCATCACCTCTTTGAAACTCATTGCTGATCTGTGGAAAAGGGAGTACCAGAACCAGAATGCCCTTGATATTGCAAGAAGAGGTGCAAAGTTGTATGACAAGTTTGTAGGTTTTGTGGAGAACCTGAACAAAGTTGGTATCAAAATTGAAGAAGCCAATACGGCCTTCAATAATGCCAAAGGCCAACTCAGCACCGGCCAGGGCAACCTGGTTCAACAGGCTACTGAATTGAAGAATCTTGGATTGAACACAAAAAAGGAGTTGCCGGGGAGGTGAGAGAGGGAATTATAATGCGCTGAGATTTCTATCTTATGTGGTAAAATTTATTTTAAAAGAAAAGATGGTGAAACATTTTTAAAATGAAGTTGAACCATTTATTTTCTAGTATTCAAATTTTATTCAACGTAATTCATCATTCTAATTAAAAGTTAGTGAGGATTCTCAAAAAACGATAAAATATGTCAAGACAACTTCTTAATGAACTAAATGGAAATAGGAGGGGTCAGTTAAAAAGATTTTTGGATGGATTTAAGGGTGAGCCAAGAATAGCATGGTACCCATCAGCAGGAGAAGATTTTAGGGCTCTCCTTTATTTGCATTCAAGTTACTCAATAAAAAAACCTTCTTTAACCCACGAGCCACAGTCACCTGATATTTTTTTATTTACTGACTATTATCCATGGGAATATTCAACGTTTTTAGATAAAAGAATTATATATTCTGATTTTAATACTACCGTCTATATAGAACATATTGAAGAATTACCAGACCTCAAGCTCCCACTTCACAAGGAATTGGTTGATTTTCCAGATGGTAGCAAAGTAACAGATAAGTGTATTTTTTTGAATATTAAAATTACCAGTAACTCACTTGGTATAATTTGTTTTCCCGTTATATATGCTTTTGCTGAAAATGAGACATTTTTCTGTAAAAAGTTAATTCCAAATGGCGCTATGACTAGTCACATAATTCATGTCCGTTATGGAGGTGGTTGCGGAGGTGGAGGCAAATCATCCGGTATTTGGTTGCTGAATGTATTAAAAAAACTTAACTGTGAATTATTTGTAACAGATAGTCATTATCATTGGCAGTCTGGCGATGAATTTGCACTTAAAAATTGTTCATCAATACCGAAAGAGAGTGATGCTGTATTGACACCCATAAGAATAATACCGAGTAATTCCTGGTCTGGACATGGAGATGTAAGTTGGAATATTGTAAATTAGTTTATTTAGCGGCTACTGTAAGCACCCGATCAATACCATGTTGTTAATTTGACATTGATTGTGCATGGTGATTATTTTTTGTAATACTGTGGTAATAATTCTTTGATTCTGTTGATTGGGTGTGTGGGTGGTTTTCCAGAATGTCTTTCAGCCATGCATAAGGTTCAATGCCATGTGCTTTGCAGGTACCGATCAGACTGTACATCATGGCTCCTCTGTGTTGCATCATGACTACCTGCAAAGAGATAGTTTTTTCTGCCAATGGCTACTGGCCTGATGCTGTTTTCCACTTTGTTATTATCTTGTACCAGTATATCCGTTTGAGCATAGAGACAGAGGTTATACCATCCCTTCAGGTTGTCATACAACACCAAGTAGTATCCCTGATGGGTGGCCCCTTTCTTATCGCTATCCTGCACTTTGATGATCGTCTCTTCCACATATCGATATCCGAAGGAGAGGATATCTTTTCGTTGGGATTTGTATAAAGGCTGAAGCAGTTTTGAGCGGTCGGTAATGACATCTCCCAACGTAAACTTTGAGTGAAATATCCACCAGCAGAGCAATGTTCAACGTGAAGTGGTAGAACGGTTTGAATTTGAATCTATCTAGTTCAAAATCCGAGTGGTCCGAAAATAAGTGGAGTTTACACAGCATCATGTTGCATGCAAGGGCCAATTCACAGAACTAAACAAGCGAATAATGGTTGCTTGGTGGGAAAAGCAGATTGACACAGTTTGGCTTAATCTTGAATAAGGGTCCCTTTTCAACAACTTTACCAGATGCATTTCTCTTTATTAGGTGGTCAATTGTTATAATGCCTTGTTCCAACAAAATGTCAAATTGAGATGCAATGGGCTTTTTCGTATGCTCAACTTTTTTAAATAGAAAATGCTCAAGGCCATCAATATTTAAAGAATCGGCAGCTATCCAAAATGTTTCATTGTGTTTTTCCAAAAGTCTTGCATGCAATTTTTCCAAATCCCAAGCTACAAAATCACCAACCTCCGCCTTGTCAGAATTTTCTAAGAGCTGATTGATTTTGTTATCCGTCTTCAACCTTAAACCCTGAGAATTTCTCATAAGTACAGAAACTGTGCAGTATAATTTAAATTCTGCTCCTCTCATATAACCAAAATTCTGAAGTATTTCGGCAGAGCTTTTAAACTTGCTTATTGGCCAATCGGGGACTTGAGCGAACAGGTTTTTCCTGTTTCCCCTTTTATCCCTGTAGGATTTAATTTCTATCCCTTTATAATCAGGTTTCCTTGAAGAGTTGATATCAATTCCCAAAAGGGTTTCGAGTGTTCGTCCAATAGCTGTATCTGCTGTTAACAAGGCGGGAATCGGCCCTCCCCCAGCTATTCTGCGCAATAATCCAAGCAATTCATCTGCAACCTGATTTGAATCACTTTTAATTTGTGCCACCAAGTCCTTAAGTGGATTGAGGATATTGCCTTTCATCAACACCTCAACATCAATCCTGGAAATGTTTAAAACATATAGTTCATTATTGAACACGATAACTCCTAAAATGTCATTGGCTTCTGCATAGCCTGCCAAGGATTTAAACCAAATCCTTGGGTCTCCTTTTTTGGATTCAGGCCTATATAGGGAAGCTGTAGTAGATATAAAAGTTCCCGTATCAACCAAGAATGACTTAACGAGTACCTTATGTTCCTGACCTTGTTTTTGGCTGTTATAATCATGTACCATTTTCCCCTTCAAAAAGTTACGAACTGGCCCTGTAGCATCCATAATGGACTTACTGAGTCCCGTTTGGGTTGGTTGAATTAATGTTAACTCAACAGAATTTTCAGTCAATAATCTAATCCTATTGATTTCAACGGCGGTAAGTTGACGCATCTATAAAATTAATGAATGTGCCTTAATATTTCCAAGGCTATTGCCCTTGCCATCAATGGCGGCACTGCATTCCCAACTAAAGTATACTGCGGTACTTCCATTTTTCGCTTGTTACCACCAGTTGACCTTTTACCCTGAAAAACAAATGAATCATCAAACGATTGCAGCCTTGCCATTTCCCGTACGGTCAATGATCGTGGATTGGAATAATGAATATAGTCATCGGCAATTGTCATTACGGTAGGGCTTTGTGCCTCGGGCCGCAAAACATTATAATTTCTCTTTTCTGATTCAAGACCAATCTGCTTAAGTTTCTTCTTTGCAAGCTCATAATCGCCTGCATTCAATATCACTTCAAGCCTTTTTACCACATCATCATTTTGCTTGCTGGTTTTATGGTTGTGCAAAGGGGCAACCATGTGCAATAATTGATTTCCCAAAGCCTCGAAATCCCTAACATAGAAAGGGTGCTTGCAATTAGCAAACCTCCCATTTAAACGACCCTGCTTAGACCACTCTGCATATGTCAAGCCCTTGCGATCATCAACCTTTCCATCTTGTGTCCTCTTCCGTATCAATGTCGCCATTTTACCAGAAGTGCCATTATATTTGGACTTTAAGTCAACATGCTCATAATCAAATTTTTCATCATCATTTCCAATAAAATCCAAATCATGCAGCGCCTCAAAAACAGTAACCCTATCCTTATCTGAAACCGTAGGGGGCACTTCCCTGATTAATTGCTGGTCCTTGCGGCAGCCAATGAACAAAACCCTCTCCCGGTTTTGGGGCACTCCATAATTTGAGGCCAGTGCAACAAAAGGCTCACCAATCCTATAAAGCCTAATATGAGACAGGATTTCATTAAATTCTTTTTCCAATTTGGCTTTTCTTACAAATGCCGTTAACCCATCCATGCACTCATCAAATGAGTAGGCATATATTTCCAAGGCCTTTACTATTTCACTTGTTTCCTTAACAAATGCCTGACCCGGTTTCAGGGTTTCAAAGGCGGTATTTACCCTTTCAACAATTGATTCAGGTTCAATTGCAGTTAAAAAATTATTGAAATCCTCACAGAAGAAATCGTTGTCCAAATCACAAAAAGCCTTTTCATTAATTACTTTCTTCCTTATATGGGCGAGTTCATTTTCCCTTTTCAATAAATTAAATCCATGCCTGATTGTACTGATGCTTGAATCGGTTTTGCTGGTTTTATAATCAACAAGTTTAGGTGTAAGAACCCTAAACTTGTTTTCAACATTCTGGATGTATCGCTCCTTTAACAAGCCAATTTCCTTTTCGTTTGCTGTCTCAAATTGTAATCGCAAATTGTAGCAGTCAAGAATAAACATCTGGTCTCTCTCAA
>JBDLTO010000090.1:0-3076 GCA_039805815.1 Bacteroidota bacterium
GGCCGCATCTGGAAACTGGATGTTGCAAACCCCAACGTCAAAGAACGCAAAGACACGGAGAAACATATCAAAGCCGATTTCAAAACCTATAAAGAAGGCGAATTGCAGACACTGTTGAAACATGCAGATATGCGTGTGAGGCAGAAAGCGCAGTTTGAACTGGCTAACAGAGGCAGCAAAGGACTCGATATATTCAAACAGGTATTGGCCGACAAATCGCATCAGCTGGCTCGGGTCCATGCCATCTGGGGCATCAGTCAGTTTGCCAGAAAAAAATTGGCTGACGCCTCCGCATTGGTACCCTACCTGCAGGACGCTGACGCTGAAATTCGTGCCCAGGCGGCCCGCTGGATAGGCGATGTGCGATACAAGGATGCTGGCACCCAGCTGATCGCCCTGCTGAAAGACACTTACCCCCGTGCCAGATTTTTTGCTGCTGAGGCTTTGGGAAGGACTGAACATGCAGCTGCCATCCAGCCCATCATCGCCATGTTGGTAGCCAATAATGAAGAAGACAATTACCTGAGGCATGCAGGCAGCCTGGCATTGGCCAGAATAGGCCAATCTGCTCCTTTGGTTGCATTGGCCAAACATCCTTCCAAAGCTGCCAGAATCGCCGCTGTAGTTGCGTTAAGACGCATGCAGGATCCGGGCATCAGGGTGTTCCTCAAAGACAGTGATGAGTTTGTGGTTACAGAAGCAGCTAGGGCCATCAATGATGATCTTTCCATCACTGGAGCTTTACCTGATCTGGCTGAAGCCTTAAACGACCGCCACTTCAGCAATGAAGCATTTGTAAGGCGCGCCATCAATGCCAATCTCAGGATGGGAACAGATAAAAACATGCAGAACCTGATTGGTTACATGAACGACGAAAAAGCACCGGCAGCCATGCGTGGTGAAGCCATGGACGCCTTGAGTACCTGGGCCAAACCATCGGTACTGGACAGGGTAGACGGTCGTTACCGCGGGGAAATTACCCGCGATGCAGCTCCTGTCAGGAAATCATCAATGGCAAGTCTGATACAATTGCTTAACGGAAAAGATTCAACACTCCGTGAACATGCCGCCATGGCTTTCAGCAAACTGGAAATCGATGAAGCAGCACCTCAGGTCCTGGCACAGTTACAAAAAGAACCTGCTGCGAGTGCACGGATTGAAATGGTGAAGGCGCTAGCCAAAATGAAAGGAAATCACCTCGACCAGACCATCAGGCTCGCCATGAACGACAAGGAAAAAAGCGTAAGGGCAGTGGGCTTGAAAATGATCGGAAGCCTGAATATTCCCCGTGAAGTGATGGTTGTATTGCTTGAAAATGTGATCAAAACCAGAACACCCGAGGAAAAACAGGCAGCTGTAACTGTTTTAGGCAAACTCCCGCTGACACATACCGAGAAAGTTTTTGCGGCCATGTTGGATCAGATGGAGAAAAAACAGCTTCCGCTTGAAGTGCATTTTGAATTATCTGATGCCATTGACTCAACAGGATCTGCAGCCCTCAAAAGCAGGTATGAAAAACTGATTACCACTACAGGCAAGGATTCCCTCAAAGCCCGTTTTGCCGGAGCCATATCCGGAGGTGATGTTCGCAAGGGTAACAGAATATTCTGGAATCACCAGACTGCCCAATGTATTCGTTGTCATGCCTACGATGACGCCGGTGGTAATGCAGGTCCCCGTTTGAATGGTGTAGCCGACAGACTTACCAAAGAACAACTGCTGGAAGCTCTCATCGAACCAAGTGCACGTATTGCACCAGGTTTTGGTAAGCCACCATCCAGCATGCCTCCCATGCACCTCTTGCTGAACAAAAGGGAATTAAGGGATGTACTTGCATTCCTTCAGACCTTAAAAGATGAGGGTGAATAAATCAGGAGCGGACTAACATCATGATAGCTCCGGCAAGGGTCAGCAACAAAACCATTTTACGGTATTGTTCATCCCTGATCTTGCCTACCCATACTATACCGGCCCAAAAGCCTAAAGCCAATGCAGGCACCAGGAAGAGATCTGTCTTCAAGGTGTCTGCATTGATGTTTTTCCAATAGAAAATCTGAAAGGGCATCTTAAAGAGATTCATAAAAAGGAATATCCAGGCAGCCGTTCCGATGAAAGTATTTTTTTCCATGCGCATGGCCAGAAAATACAGGTTTGAAAAAGCTCCTGCCAGATTGCCGATCATTGTTGTGAAACCCGCTGCCAGTCCGGTTGACGCAGCAAAAGCAGGATGTGAAGGTACCTGATCAGACTTTCTGTATTCCATGATCAGTACAATGATGATGGTGACCAGAATAATGCCCGCCATGACTTTTTTGAACAAATCTTCTTGCATGTCCTTACCGGCAAAAACACCCAGTAGTATACCCACTACCATCCAGGGCACCAGCTTCCTGAAATGATCCCACCGCGCATGCCGGTTGTAATAAATAACCGCTGCAATATCTGCCAAACTCAGCAATGGCAGCACTACGCCTGTGGATGATTTACTTCCAAAGACTATTGCCATAAAGGTGACCGTCAGCATATCAAGTCCCTTTATGCCTGCTTTACCCAATCCGATGATGAATCCGGATGACAGTACAAGCGCCCATTCAACAAGCGTGAAATCTGGAATCATGCATTCTTATTTAGAAGGGGCAAATTAACTAAAATGACATGAAGTATTCAATTCCATTGCCTTTGAAAAAGTGTTAGCAATATGATTGCCCCCACTATCAATAAACAGGCCAGCCAGTCAATTGCACCAAAAGGAACATGCATCCAAATTACAGCAACAATGGAGGCTGCGATAGGTTCTGTAGTGGCAATGAGGCTGGCATGTTTGGCACCCAGCCATTTGACTGCAAGCATGTAGGAAAGAAATGACAGAATGGTTCCGCACACAATGATGTAGCCCAGATTGATGAATGTCCATGCATCCCATATTCCCGGCACGGGCCATGGAGCAGAGATAATGCTCAAGGTAATCCCACCAATTAAAAATCCCCATCCCAACAACACTGCAGCAGTATACTTCGCCATCAGCCGCATGGGTTGAAGTGTGTAAAAGGCAAGTGCTATGGCTGAAAGGATACCC
>JBDLTO010000091.1:0-4022 GCA_039805815.1 Bacteroidota bacterium
TAGATTTTTCTGGCAAAAAAATAGCTGGAATTCCTGATGAGTTATATGGCCTGACAGCTCAGGTTGGTTTTTTGAAAAGTTTTGAACTGAATATGAATTTTAGTTACGCTGGCCGCATTCCGCTTACGGATGCAAATACTGTTTATGCTGATCCATACAGGTTATGGACTGGAAAGTTAAGCTGGAGCGGAAAGTTCAAAAAGGTCACTACATCCTTATTCGTGTTGCTTGATAATATTGGTGATATGAATTATAGTTTGGGTAACGACCTCAATGCATTTGGAGGCAGGTACTATAATCCTTCTCCTGCAAGAAATTTGCAGATTGGTGGTGCTTTTTCATTGTGAGGTAAACCCTAAAAAACATTTGTCATAAAGTGTTTTCACTACTAAAGACGCTTCATGATCCGAGGAAGCATTGACTCCTTCCAGCTGTAAAATTCACCTGAAACAATTTTTTCTCTTGCTTCAGTTACAAGCCACAGGTAGAAAGCCAGATTCTGAATGCTAGCAATGGTCAATCCAAGTATCTCTTTGCTTTTTGTAAGGTGTCTGAGGTATGCTTTTGAATAATAACCGGAAATGTTGTTGTTTAGTCCAGGATCTAGCACGCTGTTATCTGACTCCCATTTTTTGTTGTCTATATTGATGATTCCTTCTGTTGTGAAAAGCATGGCATTACGGCCATTTCTAGTTGGCATCACGCAATCGAACATGTCAACACCTGCGGCTATGCATTCCAACAGGTCTGCTGGCGTGCCAACGCCCATCAAATAACGTGGTTTGGATTCGGGAAGGTGTTCACAAGACCAGGCGCAATATTCATGAATCATGGCTGTGGGTTCACCCACACTCAATCCGCCAATGGCATTGCCCACTGCATTTTTGGAAGCAATATATTCACAAGAAGCCTTGCGCAGATCCTTTTCAGTGCCACCCTGTACTATCGGGAATAAGTTTTGGGTATAGCCATAAAGCGGTTCCGTTCGCTCCATCTGGCTTAAGCATCTGTCTAGCCAGCGATGGGTTAGCTCCATGGATGATTTCACATACTTATATTCGCTAGGGTAGGGTGGGCATTCATCAAAAGCCATGATGATATCTGCACCAATAGTTCTTTGGATATCTATGGCCTTCTCTGGGGTGAATAGGTGTTTGGAGCCATCTATATGGCTTTGAAACATTACGCCATCTTCGGAAATTTTTCTGTTAGCGGCAAGCGAGAACACCTGGTATCCGCCACTGTCAGTCAGAATTGGTTTGTCCCAACCATTAAAGGTGTGCAATCCACCAGCTGAGCGAAGAACTTCCAGACCCGGCCTGAGGTATAAATGGTAGGTGTTCCCTAGAATAATCTGTGCACCCACATCCTCTTTCAATTGTTGTTGGGAAACAGCTTTAACCGTGCCAGCGGTACCAACGGGCATGAATATAGGAGTTTTAATGATGCCGTGATCTGTAGTAATGGTACCGGCACGGGCCTTGGTTTGGATATCAGTTTTTTCTACTTTGAATTGAAGCGCAGCCATGCTGCAAGATAAACAGAATGATCTGATCAATTTATATTGCTTCTTTTATTTACAGAATTCAAGTGCATACATTACTTTTGAAAAAATAAAACTAACATTTATGCAAACAGGTTTAGTACACTTGCATAACCTCCTGAGATGGGTTATTCTGATTTTACTGCTGGTCTCAATCTACAAAAGTTATTCGGGCTGGAAAAGCGGAAAGCAATTTGCAGCAGGCGACAAAAAAATCTGGTTGTTTACCATGATCGCTTCACATATTACATTGTTATTGGGATTGTACCAGTGGGCCTTAGGTAGGGTAGGATTTTTGAGTACGAATTATACTTCTTTTGGTTCGGTGATGAAAGACAAAGTTTCCAGATTTTTTCTTGTTGAACACCCGATTACAATGATTCTGGCTATTGTAATGATCACCTTAGGGCACGGGATGGCCAAAAAATCTGTAGATGATGAAACCAAGTATAAAAAAGCCTTTAGGTATTTTATAATTGCACTTGTTCTTATCTTGGCTGCTGTTCCTTGGCCGTTCAGAGAAGTGGCAAGGCCCTGGTTTCCAGGAATGTAATTAATTGATTTACAGTTTATTAGAGGCAGTATTTTACTGCCTCTTTTTTTTGACCTATCTTTGTAATTGGGGCATCTAAAAAAAGGTTAAAATAACCTCAAAGAAAATTTTATCAATTGTATTGATTTTGTTATCTTTGCGCTCCCAAAAACTATGGCCAAACAAGCGCTCATCAAACAGGACGGAAACATCGTAGAAGCATTAAGCAATGCCATGTTCAAAGTAAAGCTGGAAAACGGGCATGAGATACTGGCTACTATCTCCGGAAAAATGAGGATGCACTATATCCGTATTTTGCCCGGTGACAGGGTTGGGGTCGAAATGAGTCCTTATGACCTGACCAGGGGAAGGATAATTTTCAGGTATAAATAAAAACTGCTCCCAGGAGCACAAAACAGGTATATGAAAGTAAGAGCATCCATCAAAAAGCGCAGTGCAGACTGCAAGATTGTTCGCCGCAAGGGCAAGCTGTATGTGATCAACAAAAAGAATCCACGTTACAAGCAACGTCAGGGTTGATCTAATTCTCAATTAAACGATTAAATACAATAGAAGATTATGGCTCGTATTGCAGGTATTGATTTGCCGAAGAGTAAAAGGGGTGAGATTGGTCTCACTTATATCTATGGCATTGGACAATCCACAGCCCAGTACATTTTGTCTAAGGCAGGGATTGATTTCAGCAAAAAAGTAAACCAGTGGAATGATGATGAGCTTAATGCCATCAGAAATATCATTACCAATGAGTTTAAGGTTGAAGGTCAGCTGCGTTCTGAAGTGCAAATGTCTATCAAACGTCTGCTTGATATAGCCTGTTACCGTGGTCTCCGTCACCGTAAGGGTCTTCCTTTACGTGGACAGCGTACTAAAACCAACTCCCGCACAAGGAAAGGTAAGCGTAAAACAGTTGCCGGTAAAAAGAAGGCTCCCAAGAAGTAAAATAGTTGGGTTGTGGTTTGTGCCACAACCTGATTGTCAATATATTGCACCAGTATTATGCTGTTCAATGCCGGAAACCAGGTGCAGGTTAGGGTTGAACAGAGCCTGAAAGGGTTTTTATTTTTGAGTACCTATAATTAAAGTATGGCAAAAGCACAACAAAACAGCGCAAAAGCTGCTGCGAAAAAAAGAATCGTAAAGGTTGACAGTTTCGGTGATGCACACATCAATGCATCTTTCAACAACATCATCATCAGTTTAACAAACAAATCCGGACAGGTTATCTCCTGGAGCAGTGCAGGTAAAATGGGTTTCAGGGGTTCCAAGAAGAACACACCTTACGCAGCACAAATGGCTGCTCAAGATTGTGCAAGAGTTGCTCTGGAAGCAGGACTTAAGCGTGTTGATGTTTATGTAAAAGGTCCAGGTGCCGGACGTGAAGGTGCAATACGTGCACTTGCTAACTCAGGCATCGAAGTTGTTATGATCAAGGATATTACTCCTATGCCACACAACGGTTGCCGTCCTCCCAAAAAGCGTCGCGTTTAATTTTTAATTATATTCTACAAGGGTAGCTGATTCAGTTTTATGATTTTTTAATAATCAGTTATTCAAACTAAAAAATCAAAAAATAATAAATTTCATGGCACGTTACACTGGACCAAAAACAAAAATCTCCAGAATATTTGGAGAACCAATTCTCGGAAACGGAAAATACCTGGATAAAAACAGCAATCCTCCCGGTCAGCACGGTGCTTTGCGCAAGCGCAAGCAGTTGGGTGAATATGCTGTTCAGCTCAAGGAAAAGCAGAAAGCTAAATACACTTATGGAGTTCTTGAGCGTCAGTTTCGCAAAACATTTGAAGAAGCTGCAAGATTAAAGGGTGTTACAGGTGAAAATCTAATTAAGTTGCTCGAAGCGAGACTTGATAACACTGTATACCGTATGGGTATTTCTCCTTCTCGTCCTGCCGCACGTCAACTTGT
>JBDLTO010000092.1:0-2680 GCA_039805815.1 Bacteroidota bacterium
AATAAACAAAAGCAACGCTATATGAGAAAAGGCATACTTTTTATTTTAATGTTCAGCTCATTCCTGCAGGTTTTTGCACAACAAAAATCAATACAGGGAAAAGTTACCGGAGACGCTGGTCCGCTTGAAGGCGTTACCATCCAACTAAAGGGATCGTCCACCGGTTTTCAAACGGGAAGAGATGGAAGCTTTTCTATTCTCGTATCTGGTTCAGGAAATCAGATCTTGGTTTTTTCTTCAGTAGGGTATAAATCTTATACCATCAGCGCAAAGCCGGGGGCTGTCCTTAACATTGCGCTTGAAAAACTTGAAAGTACTCTTGACGATGTGGTAGTTGTGGGATATAGTAGTGTAAAACGCAAAGACCTTACCGGTTCTGTATCTTCTGTTAGTGCCAAGCAAATCAAAGATGTGCCACTGTCTTCCGCGGCAGAAGCGCTTCAGGGCAGGCTCGCCGGGGTTCAGGTACTCAGTTCTGAAGGTGCTCCAGGTGCTGATATCCTGATTCGTGTTCGTGGTGGAGGATCCATAACTCAAGACAATTCTCCGCTTTATATCGTTGACGGTATTCAGGTTGAGAATGCACTTTCAGTGATCGCACCGCAGGATATCGCTTCAGTAGACGTTTTGAAAGATGCTTCCACAACGGCAATTTATGGTGCTAGAGCAGCTAATGGTGTGGTAATGATCACAACCAAATCTGGTCGTCCGGGTAAAACACAAGTCAATTACAATGGCTCATTTGGCAGCAGAGAAGTACCCCGTTTTGCAGAAGTATTGTCTCCATACGATTTTGTGCGCTGGCAATACGAAAGAAGCCGGGGGTCGATTGCAGATAGCACCAGCTTTGCAAGAACATTTGGAACAACCTGGGATACACTTACTGCCTATAAAAACATCAGCAATATCAATTGGCAGGATGAAGTCTTTGGAAGGAAAGCCAGTTTTCAGAACCACAACGTTTCTGTAAATGGCGGAAACCAAAGTACAAGCTTTAACCTTAGCATTACTGCAAATCGAGAAGATGGAGTACAGCTTGAATCAGGTTTTGACAGGAATCTGGTCAATTTCAAATTGGATCACAAAGTGTCTGAAAAAGTAAAAACCGGTTTCAGTATTCGTTATCTTGATCAGAAAATAAAAGGAAGTGGAACCACAAACAGTGGAACCCGTGCCACCAACAGGTTAAGGCATGCCATCAATTACAGACCATTTGAAATACCAGCGCCAAATGGTGGGATTGATGATTTTGATGAAGCGTATTTTCTGGCATCATCAGGAGCCATTAACCCTGTTCTTTTAACAAGGGCGGAATACCGCAAACAAGCAACTGCGGCAACTTATATGAATGCCTATGTAAACATTAACCTGGTTAAGAACCTCATGTTCCGTTCAACCGTCGGTTACGACAACGGGGTTACCGGAACTGATTTGTTTTACAGCAAAATAACTTCGACCGCCAGAAATTATGCTTCCCTGCCAGTTGCATCAGTAGGAAGACAGACCAATTCTACCCTGAGTAATACCAATACTTTACAATACACACTGAATAATTTCAAGAAGCATCATGATATCAGTGTGTTAGCCGGACAAGAAACGGTTGATCAGCGGTCAAGTCAGCAAACAACAGAAACCAGGTTTTTCCCTGCTGATATTTCAGCCGACAAGGCGCTTGCCAATATGGGATTGGGTTCTGCTCCAACCGGCTCAGCGCAGCCCTTGCCTTTTTCATTTATTCAACCTCCGGGAAGAATTTTTTCTTTCTTCACCAGGGCAACTTATGGCTACGACGATAAATACCTGGCAACAGTGAATCTGCGGGCCGACAGGTCTTCAAAATTCAGCTCTGAAAACGGAACACTTATATTCCCTTCAACATCACTTGCATGGAGGATATCCCGCGAGAAATTTATGGACAACATCAAATGGATTTCTGATGCCAAATTTCGATTTGGTTATGGTGCTGTAGGAAATAACAGGATTGACAACCTGCTCTATTTGCAATTATATGGTGTAACTGGTCAGTATGCCCTCAACCATTCAATTTTACCAGGCTTTTCACCAACTGCCTTATCTAATCCAGGTTTGAAGTGGGAACAAAATGTAACGAGGAATATTGGTCTGGATCTTGCATTTTTCAACAACAGGCTGCAGTTAACAGTAGATGCATATAAAAATTCTGCGAACGACTTGCTTTTAGCTGTTCAGATTCCTCCTACAACAGGATATACAACACAAATACAGAATATTGGTGCAACTTCCAATCGGGGTATTGAGTTTCAACTTAACGCAATACCTGTGCAGACAAAATCATTTACCTGGAATTCAAGCCTTAACATTTCTGTTAATAGGAATAAAGTAGAAAGTCTTGGCGGTGTAAGTCAGATTACACGCAATTCGGGCTGGCAGGGAAGTGACGGTGTCGATGATTACATTGTTAAAGTAGGTGAATCTACCGGATTGATGTATGGATTTGAAACCGATGGTTTTTACAGCATCAATGACTTTGATTACAACGCTACTACCCAAACCTATACCATTAAATCAGGTATTCCTGTTAATGGTGTTTACGGAACGCCGCAGCCGGGCATGCTCAAATGGAAAGACATTAACAAGGATGGTGTAATTACTGCAGATGGCGACCGTACTGTAATAGGTAATGCCAATCCCAAATTTATTG
>JBDLTO010000093.1:0-2921 GCA_039805815.1 Bacteroidota bacterium
GAGTCCAGCGTACATTTTTGAATTGATTTCATCCATGCTCGATTTACAAAAAAAGGCATACTCCTGGCAGACCTTATACGCCGCATGGGAAGCAGAAAATATTCGTTGACGCAGCCAAAAAAAATGAAAAAAAACCAATTAAATTTTTTTTCATCAAGAAAATAACTATTTTTGCAACCCGAATTTGAATCACTGATTGGATCGGTAGTTCAGTTGGTTAGAATGCCGCCCTGTCATCCCGAGTACTCGGGACGGGTTCGAGAGGCGAAATTCTCCAACAAAAAAAGCTCTTTAGAAAATATTTGGATCGGTAGTTCAGTTGGTTAGAATGCCGCCCTGTCACGGCGGAGGTCGCGGGTTCGAGTCCCGTCCGGTCCGCAAAAGCCCTTGAATTTCAGGGGCTTTTTTATTTTATGCCATAAAAGACTACCTAATAGAAAGCAGATTGAAGAAACCTAAGTAAAGTATTTATTTAATTGCAAATGCAGTTACAGTTGGGGGAAGAGTATATCTATCACTTATTGTTGATAGTTGCCCGTTAGGTTCAACTTCATATAGCCTTATTGATTTGGATTCCGCATTTAATGAATAAACAAATTTTGAATTTGGACTGGAAACTATATCAATAGTTCTTAATCCTGATTCTGCGACTATTCCATTATTTAATTGCGTGTATGTGTTATCACTATTTACTTGAAATCCGGAAATATTATTAGTACCGGCATTTGCTACATAAAAATATTTCCCGTTGGCTAAAGCTGTCACCCAACATGGCCCTTACTGATCAGGGAAAAAAGGATCTCCTACTTTATTAAATCCACTATTGCCAATACTATACACACTCACTGCATTTGACCCAGGCTCAGATACAAAAATTTGATTATTTGAACCTATGGCAAATCCAAATGGCACAGCAATATTTGAATTGATTTCAAAAAAGGAGCCAAGTATACCTGCAGCATCAATTTTATATGCCACTATTTTATTTGCTTGTTTTAATGTTATAATCAGCATGGTTCCATCATTAGTAAATGATACCTGAGCCGGAACGGATGGCGAATTACCTAAACTCTTTACAGCGCCTTTAATCTCTGAAAGTACTCCCTTTTGTGAGAGATTGAAAAGTGCTAAATTCCCATTATCGCCTGCATTTACAACAGCTACTACATTATTATGGCATGATACGCTGACCGGCTTAACCCCATTTGTAGAAACTGTTGAAACAAGAGTTATCCCTTGTTGACCAATACTAAAAGAACTTACTGTATTGCTTCCTCCATTTACAGCAAACAACCATTTACCATCATTGCTAACACTAACGCCACCTTGACTTCCCAATCTGCTTCCTAATCCCTTACCACCTGATGCTTTATTTTCTAGAAACAATAAATTACCATCATTTAGTCTGCTATATACAAGTATCCGATTAGTATCTGTTTCATTCGACATAACAAATAATAATCCATCTGTATCTATCTCAAAGACAACATTGGACTTTTTACATGCAAGTGAAAAAAGCAAGCAACAAAAAACAATACTTACCAAATATTTCATGCTTAAAGGCTTTATTAAGTAATACAAGTTTATTATAAATCTTTTTAAAATGGCTTTTATTGGAGAATCACTTCAATTCAGTTGATCTGATATTTTAATGGTATTCACCAAATGAAAACTAACTTATTATAGGAGTCATTTATTACGTCATTCTTCTACTTGGTTCTTATTTGTCCATCAATGGGTTATGGTAATTGCATTTTTTGATTTTATTTCCTAAAAATATACAAACTGTATTGCCCCATTAACTTTAAGTTCTAAATAATTTTGTATTCCGAACTAACGCCCTCTAAATTCATGCTTTCCTCATCTTCTTATAAATCCTGATGGCTAGCATCAGCACAACAATGAGCAACAGCAAGGAAGAGAGCCCCCATACCGCACTCATGGCCTGCTTCACCACCACAAGCATCACAATGGCAAAAAGGAAAACGGTAGCCACCTCATTCCAAATCCTCAATTGATTGGAACTGTACTTGAACGCTCCGCGTATCTCCTGCTTGAAAATAATATGTAGCGAGTAATGATATGCATATAAAAGCAAAACAAAAATGAGTTTAACCAGCAGCCACCTTCCCTCCGGCTGAAAAACAATGCGGTGAAATCCACTTGCTGTAAGTACCCAAATGCCCATCACAAGCGTGATTATGGCTGATGGCCACGTGATACCATACCAAAGCCGCTTCAACATAACATTGAATTGCTTTTGTAAAACCGTACGTTCAATTTCACCAAACTGTTGGGCTTCAGTATTGTAGATGAACAACCGAGGCATATAAAAAAGCCCTGCAAACCAGGTCACCACAAAGATGATATGCAGGGCTTTTACATAATCTACAGTCATAACTCAGGATAAAATCATTTTAGTTGACCCCGACTTCACATCATCAACATATCCTTTCAATGTACTCACCCAGTCTGGGTGTGTATTCAAACATGGAATCATGGTAAACGACTCTCCACCGGCATGGATAAACTCCTCTTTACCTTCTTCTGCAATTTCTTCAAGGGTTTCAAGACAGTCGCTGACAAAAGCAGGACAAGCAACGAGTAGTTTTTTAACCCCTTCTTTGGGAAGATGCTCCAACCGGTTAACGGTATATGGTTTAAGCCATTCTTCACGTCCCAACCTCGATTGGAAAGAGTATTCAAACTTATCAGCAGGAATGCCCAGCTTTTCTACAACGAGCATGGTTGTGGTATGACAATGTTGTCGGTAACATTGTTTGTGCGCAGGTGAATCTACAGAACAGCAATTGTTCACCTTGAGGCAATGACATCCTGTGACATCCCCTTTTCGGATATGCCTTTCAGGCACACCATGGTAACTGAACAAAATCTTATCATAATCCTGTTCCAGGAAAGGG
>JBDLTO010000094.1:0-2534 GCA_039805815.1 Bacteroidota bacterium
CACTCATCTCTTATACTTTGCAACAATATAAAAATGACGGCGAAGCCGACTGGCCACTGCTTTTCCCAATGGTAAAATCAGCACTCCGTGCCATGGATGCAGTGCAGGAATTCAGTACAACAAGGCTACAAAGGGAGACAAAAGATTTTTTTGTTGCAGGTGCATCAAAACGGGGGTGGACAACCTGGTTGAGTGCCGCTTCGGGTGATACACGTATCAAAGCAATCGGCCCGATGGTCATCGACATGCTTAACATGCCTGTATCCTTGAACAACCAATTGAAAGCATATGGTAGCTACAGCGAACAAATTGATGATTATGTGAAACTAGAAATCCCGCAGTCAACTGCATCTAAAAAAGGGAAAGCTGTTACCACTATGATTGACCCCTACAGCTACCGCAAGAAGTTAGATGTGCCAAAAATGATTTTTATTGGCACCAATGATGAATACTGGACTGTTGATGCAATCAAATTTTACATTGATAAAATCCCCGGAGAAACCATGCTGCATTATGTGCCGAATGCCGGACATGACTTAGGAGGAGGCATTTCTGCCCTGCAAACATTGGGTGTGCTCTATGGAAAAATGTTGCAATCGAAGCCATACCCGGTGTTGCAAACAACAACCAAAGTTGCTGAAGGCAAAGTGCAGCTCAAGATCATTGCCCCTACATCAGAATTGGAGGAAATGAAGGTATGGTCTGCCACATCAGGCACGATGGATTTCAGAAAACAAAAGTGGAGCAGCCAATCAGCAGGAAAAGGCCAGGCTGAAAACACGATCATGGTTGAACTTCCCGCATCAGGATACAAAGCATTTTATGTGGATGCCCAATACCGGAATACACAAGGCACCTACACTTCATCCACCCGGATGTACCTGCTCTCGGCAAAGGGGATTGAATGAATTGGAGAATGCCTTCAATTGGCATCCGACAAAACAGTTTCACTGCGGGCATATCCGATCCTTTGTGCAACAGCTTCCACCTTTTCGCCACGTTGCAATGGGAATGGTTTGGCATATACTTCCCAACGGGAGGGGATTTTCCCATCAGCTTTGATGACCCTGTAAGCGATGCCGGCACCTGCCGTTGCTGATACCAACCCAGCCCAACCGCCAGATTGCATGACAAAAGGAGCTGCCGTTGCAGGTGGTGTGGTACCATTGTTCCACATTTGCCTGACCAAATCCTTTTCTGCAACGGCACCCATATCGGGAACTGCCGTCTGCCATTTGCGGAAGGCGCTCCGGAAATGATCCAATATCTCTGCATATTTGGGATCATGTGCAAGGTCATGCAACTGATGCGGATCGGCAATCACATCATACAATTCCTCAGTAGTACCTTTGGTTTCAAACCAGCGCATAACGGTCGGACTGAGTTTACCGGCATCACGCAAACGGAGGATTTCTCGCATGGAAGCCTGTTGCTTCCGATAGGCCACATCCACATACCTCGGCAGTTCTGGTTGGAAATTGACGATGTATTGCACCTGACCATCGTGTGCAGACCGCACACGGTCATATTCACTATCCAAACGGTCCCGTGCGGCAAACACATATTCATGGGGTTTGTTATCGGTATATGTTCCAAGGAAAGCCTTTCCCTGCATGTTTGAAGGCGGTCTGATTCCAGCCAGTGAAAGGACTGTCGGCGCAAAATCAATCGAGGAGATCAGCCTGTCTTCCACGATGCCTTTGCGGCCTTCTTTTTGCGGAAACCTAACTACCAGCGGAATCCGTATTCCCCTGTCTGTAACTTCGCGCTTGACATACGGCAATCCATCACCGTGATCAGACCAAAACATAACAATGGTATTTTCAAGCAATCCTTCTGCCTCAAGCTCTTTCATCCTCTCTCCCACCCAATCGTCCATTTCTGAAATATTGGTGTAAAAGCGGGCAATATCCAGTCTCACAGAATCCGTATCCGGGTAATAGGGTGGCACCTTCACTTTTTTAGGATCAACGCGTAATGGTTTTTTACTCCTGGCCCAAACCTGACTTTCATGGGTGATATTGGAATTGAATACGGCAAAAAACGGTTGATCTTTTTCCCTGTTACGGTAATGTGCATTTGAACCTGTTGCATCCCAAAAGGTGAGCTGCTCCTCAAACTGATAGTCGGTTTTGTCGTTGTTGGTACAATAATAACCTTCCGCGCGCAAGTACTCCCCGAGGTGTCTTACACCAATGGGCATCACGGCAGAATAGCTTTGTGGGAGTCCGGTTTGTGCGGGATAGGTATTCATAAGGGTTCGCATATTATGCCCGCCATTACTGGTTTGCATGCGCCCGGTGATGATGGCATTGCGGCTTGGTGCACAAACACCTGCGGCTGTAAATACCCGCGTGTAGCGCATCCCCTCCCGGGCAAGTCTGTCTATATTGGGTGTAGGGATGGTAGAATCACCGTAGCATCCCAGTCTCGGACTCATATCCTCTACACTGAGCCAGATGATGTTGGGCCTGGTAGCAGACTTTTTTACAAGCGTGAGTTGTTTTGTAGGCATCAGGTAAGGTGCCATTGCC
>JBDLTO010000095.1:0-3187 GCA_039805815.1 Bacteroidota bacterium
TTGAGTTTAGTATTGCATATCAAGATAGAAGTCCACTTGTAAATACTGCAGGAGCCGGGCAATGGGGAAAATATAAAAACCTGAGTGAGATTTCACCTAACTATCCTGAAGAGGTAACAAATCTGCCTTTAACAAGACATCAGGCTCTTGATGCAGGACTTAAACTTAAAATCAGAACAGGGGCAAGATATGTTGAGCTACCTGATGGATCAGTGAATTCATTTTCAAAATCACCCCTGATCTATATACAATATAATAAAGGTATTAATGGATTTTGGGGAAGTGATGTGAAATATGACAAATGGAAAATTTCTGTGAAAGGTGATCTGAATTTTCAATTGGCAGGTGAATTCAGGTATAATATTGTGATGGCAGGGTTCCTCAGTTCAAATAATTTGCAAACTCCTGATTTCCATCATTATGCTGGAAATCTCACAAGTAAGGCAACAACTTATCTTGAAACATTTCAATTGGCGCCTTTCTACGCCTTTTCAAATAATGCCAAAATTTTTGGGGCCATGCATACAGAATATAAACTGAATGGATTGCTAACCAATAAAATTCCACTGATTCGAAATCTAAACTTTAGGTTGATTACCGGTTGCAATATTTTAGTCCTCAAAAATATCAATTACCAGGAAGTTTTTGTAGGTCTAGATAATATTGCGAAGCTATTCAGGTTAGATTATGTGAAAGGACTGGGTAAAGATGGGATGAACTATAATGGTTTTAGAATAGGTATCAGGGGATTTTCAACACTCTTTTCCGATTATTAAACCGATTTCCATATTCGATTTTGTTTAACTTTGTGAGGTTGGATTTTGCCTGTCGTGCAAACAGGATTCCATTAAACAGGAATTAAAATCATTTTTATGGCATCCTTACATAATAGAATTTCCAGAAAGGAGTTAAAAATCCGTGCTTTACAGGATAAAACACCCAGAAATACCCTTTCTTTTTATGCGTACTTTCCCATTGAAAATCCCAAAATTTTCAGAGATAATTGGTACCTGCAGCTCAATAAATGGAAGGTGTATGGTAGAATTTATGTAGCTGAAGAAGGGATTAACGCACAAATAAACTGTCCAGTTGAATATTTTAGCCTGTTGAAAGAATTCATATACAGTCATGCACATTTAAATGGCTTACGTTTAAACAAAGCTGTTGAAGAAAAGGATAGTTCATTTTATGTTCTTGACATTAAAGTAAGAGCTAAAATTGTTGCAGATGGTATTGAAGATCCAAATTTCTCCATGGAACGGAAAGGGAGGTATGTAAATGCTATCGAATTCAATGAAATGGTTAAAGATCCCCAAACATTGGTTATTGACATGCGCAACCATTATGAATATGAGGTTGGCAGATTTAAATCTGCAATTGAAATACCCAGTGATACATTCAGGGAACAATTACCAATGGCTGATGCCATGTTTCAGGATAAAAAAGATACAAATATTATCATGTATTGCACGGGGGGTATCAGGTGCGAAAAAGCAAGTGCCTGGATGCTGCATAAGGGATATAAGAATGTATTTCACCTTGAGGGCGGAATTATTAATTATGTAAACGAATCACGCGAAAAAGGCTTGGAAAACCATTTCATAGGTAAAAATTTCGTATTTGATGAACGGCTAGGGGAGAGAGTAACAGAAGACATTATTGCACAATGTCATATATGCGGAACACCTTGCGATGATCATGTTAACTGCGCTAACAGCAGTTGTCACCTGCTGTTCATACAATGTGAAAAATGCAATACTGAATTGAATGGATGTTGCAGCACTTCATGCAAGGATATCCTTACTCTTGATGAAGAAGAACAGAAAAAACTTAGAAAAGGCCAAGACAAAGGCAGGAATGTGTTCAACAAAGCTAAATCTCGTATGGAGTCATTGCATCATACAAGGGAATCTTGATTATCTTATTCTATCAATGGCTTCAAGAATTTTGAGTTTAGTTTGATCCTGGGTCATCAGTTCAGGCTTAAATGGAGCACCAATAATTAACTCATAAAGATCAGTGTATCTGCTTGAAATGGTATTTATCCATTCATCTGTCATTTCTGGAATAACTTGTCCGGCTTTACCCATAAATCCATTTGCCATTAACCACTCCCTCACAAACTCCTTACTGAGTTGTTTTTGTCTTTCCCCCGTTTGTTGTCTCTCTTCAAATCCTTCTTTTATAAAATAGCGAGAGGAATCAGGGGTATGAATCTCATCCATTAGCATAATGCGCCCATTTAGCTTTCCAAACTCATATTTTGTATCTGCCAGAATTAACCCTCTTTCCGAAGCAAGCTTTCTTCCTCGCTCAAATAGAAGTAAGGTAAACTGCTTTAATGTTTCCCACTCTTCCGGAGTTGCCAGACCTTGGGCTAGAATCTCGGCTTCACTAATATCTTCATCATGTCCTTCGGAAGCTTTAGTTGTAGGGGTAATGATAGGTTCTGGAAAAAAATCATTTTCTGAAAGGCCATCAGGCATTGTGACACCACACAAAACTCGAGAATTTTGGTACGTTCTCCAGGCATGTCCAACGAGGTTGCCACGAACTACCATTTCAATTTTAAATGGTTCACATTTATACCCAATAGATATCTGAGGCGCAGGAACTTCGATAAGCCAATTCGGACAAATATCCTTTGTGGCATTGAGCATATATGCCGCAATTTGATTGAGAACCTGCCCTTTGAAAGGTATTGGCCTTGGCAAAATAACATCAAATGCAGATATACGATCACTGGCCACCATTACCAGTATTTTATTGTCAATTGTGTAAACATCTCTTACTTTTCCTGAATAAAAAGATGTTTGTCCGGGTAATTGAACACTTTCCATTATGCTAAATTAGAGCCTGAATAGGAGACTGCCAATTTTTCCAAGTTTGAACATTATCCTTTCTTAATTGTTTCAAAATTTTTTTATGATGGGAACAATCCCTAATTTGTTAAAAATTTGATCAAAACTACTGCTTATGAAAAGAATGGCTCGCTTCGTGGCGTTAATTTTATTGATGCTACCGGCTATTGTTAATGCGCAAAATGTAATTGTTTCCGGAAATGTGAAAAGTTCTGCCGGGGGAGATGCTCTTGGTTCTGTTTCTGTTACAATGAAAGGAAGTTCCATTGGTACTTTTACAGATAACAAAGGTAATTTTAGGTTAAGTCTACCTTCAAATACCAAAT
>JBDLTO010000096.1:0-3225 GCA_039805815.1 Bacteroidota bacterium
AAGCGAGGAATTACCCGGTAAAACCCTTTCAATTGTTGAACCGGTGTGGCTGACTGTGATAACTCCCCCCAAACCAATCAACCTTAATCCCTTATTCAAAAAAGATACAATTATTGTCATCCCCTGTACAAGAGCAAAAACAAAGCCCATCAAAAAAGCATCATGGCTTTATCAGGCAGCATATTCTTTTCATGGCACAGGCGATTTGGAAGGTGCCCAATTAGAGTGGGGATTCGAAAAAAACATCAACAGGTATTTCTCGCTTTACAACAATATCGGAGTGAGTCTGCATGGAGGAAGTGTCATCAATGTATTGCCAAACAGTACCGCCTTTGCACCAACAACAATCTTACCGATTGGTAATGGTTCAGTCTATGAACTCAGTACAGGTATCCAAACAGCACCAACCATCCAAACCAAGATTCCGGGAACACCCATCCATATTGGTATCGGTGGACTCCTTCGCTATCAATTCTACGCAGGCGGCTCGGGATACAACATTCGCAGGAATCAGAACATGACCACTTTTACGATTGGTCCTGGGAATTATACAGGATTTTCCCTGGGTTACAGGGTGAACCTGGGTCTGGAGCTGGTCTCCACAAGAAAAAACAAAATCCAGTTTCAGGCTGGATTTCAGAATGATACAAGAGGCGATGTGATTACCGGCTTGGGATTGGTTTGGAAACATGCAAAACAATAGAAACAGATGATGCGATTCCTTTTGACTATGATGATGGTGATTACCATACAATGCCTGCAAGCACAAAAAAATATTGACACCACAGAAACAGTGATAACATTTGCGGCCGGATGGAGCCAGCATTTCAAACACGATTTGCCCGGCATGGCCATTGAAGTGAATGGAAAAAAACCATTGAAAGGAAAATGGTATTGGCATTATGGTGGCGGGTTCCAACAATACGCCAAAACCGACAGGAAGTTGGGTGAGTTCTTGGCAAGCTATGATGGCAGTGGCATTCTTTTTCCGGAAAATGAAACTGCACCACTCCAACTCCAAACAGCAGGCATACAATTGCAAACCGGTTTGTCTTACCAATTGAACAAACACCTGGGATGGGGGGCTGGCTTGGTGGGCCGATACCAAGGCACCAGCAAACCTGAATCCTATACGGTGGTCAACAATGGTACAGTGGTGATTGACCCGGCTTACCGGATCGACAGTTCACCTGTTCAGGAATGGACCTACGGCGGAAACATATTCATCACCCTGGGATTTTCAAAACAGCAATGGTGGATACCTGGCTTGAAAATGCTCATTCAAAGTGACAACAAACAAAATACGTTGCTGCACCTTCAACTGCATTGGGATGGTTTGAACCCACTTCGAAAAAAGTGATTGCACTAGAATTGAACTTTCGCGAAACTCAGAAAACTGTTGTTAAGACATGGAATGATTAGTTCATTAACCGCAATTTGTTTGGCGTACCTTGTCATATACCTGTAGTCTGTCCGAAGGTCTTTGAGTGTAGGTAACCTCCGTATACGCTCTCCGGCTTTCCAGGATGTAGCATTTAACATCAATCCTGCTTTTTCTTTCTGATTAAACAAAATTTTCAAGTCCGAGCCATTTTTCATCAGAAAATAGGATATGAGTGTTGAAGTATTTTCTTCCGACTGAGACTTCCTAAGCAGTTGAACTTCCTGCATTGACCCTGCACTGTCCATTGAATAAACAAGCAGGTTACCTGAAATATTTTTAAGAATTGACTTGGGATCAATGGGCAGTCGAAATGGATTGTAAGGTGTATTGGTCATGGTAAAAACCGGACCATTACCAGAGAAGTCGTTGTATTGCATCCTTCCAGGTAAGCTATTATCCAAATAAGGATTGAATAGCCTTTCAGTTCCTCTTCCACCTTCAGCATACCTTTTTTCCATCACCAGCGCATAACCACCATTGGTGTAGGGTATGATTTCATCAATCACAAACTCGTTGAAAACAGAACGCTCAATATTATTGCGGATTTTAACTTCATTCCTAAGGCTATCTGAGAAATAAGTATTTTGTCCGCCTACAATACTGTTGTTATCCATTCGGATGCCTGCAGAAAAAAAACCATCCACATCTGACTTCTTGCCCCGCGCAAATAATCCAGCAACAAGGATACGTTCGTGCAGGTTATCTACTTGAAGTCTGAGGTTTTGAATGGCAAGGTCACCAAATCTAACGGTGGCCATTCGGATGGTATCCAGGTACGCGGGTTTGATCAGTATATCAACCCTTCTGAGGTTCTCCGTTTCGCTTCTTGGAATAGCCCTTGAAAAAATCAGGTCTCCATTATTGGCCAGTGTAAAATCCCTGATCATCTCTGCACCACCAGGAGATCCAATTAAAATTCTCGTTTGTTGAAGCAGGTTGATTTTCTCATCGTAAAGGTGCGTATTGATTTCAAATATCATTTCTGTATTAACGAGAGGCTTAATAACCATTATTCTTGCATTGTGCTGACTTTGCAAAATGTTATACAAACCAATATCCCGGTTATCGGCAATCACAACGGAATCCAGGGTTTCCGGTTCCCGGGAAACACGGATATCCTTGTTAAACCTGACAAGACTGCAATAAAGCATGTTGTTCTTTTCGTGCTGATAAAACAACAGCAATTGATTGTCTGCCTTGAGGAATTCTACTTTAAGCACCCGCCTAGGTAGAAAATCAACCTCCATCTTTCTGGCAAGGGACATGTCATTGTTGAAAATAGAAATGTAATGTCTTCCCCTGATGTTTCTGTAAATAAGGACTTGTTTCCCGAACCGCCCAATGATATCAAATGAACTACTTTTCTCATTACTGCTTTCCAGTGCAGAATAGCTGATCTCCTGCGAATACAGGGAACTGACCCAAAAGTAAAGAATCAGGATGATGACACCTTTCATAGTTATTATAAAACAAATTTAAATCCAAAGGGTTGTATTCCATCTGATAACTACTAGTATAAAAAAAAGCGGCAGGAAATAATCCTGCCGCACAAGCTTAATTAAAGCTGAATGTTTTATTTAATCGGGATGGCATTGGTAATAACCACATCACTCAGAAACCCCTTGCAAAATCCTTTGATGGTGATGGTTTCTCCTTCAGCAACATTCACTGCAGCTGTAGAGTCTATAGTAGCCATGACACCTGAAAATGGATCTTCAGAACCAAGTGTGATTGTTTTTTCGCCAGTCTGCGTGGTACCTGTTGCAGATACTGTTCCACTG
>JBDLTO010000097.1:0-7447 GCA_039805815.1 Bacteroidota bacterium
TAGCTGCGAGAATCTCTTTTTCAGAAACAGCTGGCTGTTGCATCTTGTCCATCTTAACTTCAGTTGTTTCCTCAAACACATGTCCATCTTCATAGCCTACTGAAACATATACAAATAAATGTTGCCTGGTGCTTCCCTTAAATGTACCTTTTACAGGAGTACAATCTTTAAAATTGCGTCCTACAGCAAGCTTTACATGTGTTTCTCCAACCCAGGTATTATTGGTTGGATCAATACCACACCATCCCTTTTGTGGGATATATGCCTCAACCCAAGCATGGGTTGCGCCTTCTCCGCGCATGCCATTTTTATTGGGACAAATATACCCGCTCACATAACGACAGGGTATGCCGATGGTGCGGAGTAACTGTAACAGCACATGTGCAAAATCCTGACAAACGCCTTCCCGCAGTTTCATGATTTCATCAACCGTTGTCTCGATGTTTGTGATCCCTTTTTTATAGGTAAAATTGTCAAAAATATACCTGCTGCAGCATTCCACCAATTGTCCGATATTACGGGTGCCGTCACGAATATCGCTGCATATATTTATTATTTCCTGTTGACAACTGATCTGTTCTGCCTTGCTAAGCTCAAGTAATAAGAGAGATGTTTTTATTTGTGTTTGCAAGTCTTCAAAACTGCCCACATTGTTTGTGATGTCTGGATCTGGTGCAACGGTTCTGACCAACAACCTGCTTTCCACCTTAAGCTCTTGATGTGCTTCTAGCACATTGAAAAATCCTGTTCTGTTACCCCAGTAGTCCTGGTAAATCTGCATCTCCGGATCCCCCGTGATGATTAGCTCATGCTGAAGGACCTCCTGATCTGATCCCGGAATCGGGTAAATCCGCAGTTCATTCACACTCTCTGAAACTGGAAATTCGTAAAGATATCTGGTAATATGCTGAATCCTGAACAAGGCCATGCTACACGTTTATGCGTATGAAAAGAAGGAATGAGACAATTGATTGTGAAAAGTATTGATATTGCTTTGTGTAATATCAAGAAATCCGTGCAGCGTTTGATCTTGCAACGCGTTTTGATCAGCGTACTGAACATGACTGAGCAACCTTCCGAATAAGCGCATCATCTCAGTTTTTCCGGCAGGCTGATTTTGCTCTACCAGTTCTTCCAGATGTCTCTTAATCCGCTCCAGACTGTACATGACCGAATGCGGAAACTGACGGTTAAATATCACCTGATCAAGCACATTTTTATCAGTATCACTACTCCGGTAATTCTTGAGGTGTAGTTCATAACCAGAAAGCGTAAACAATAAACTTCGCCAGTAAAGAATATCTCTTTCCTGCTGTTTGGCTGATACAATACTACCGAAATGCGTACCCGTAATTGACAAGGTAAGCTGACACCGCTCAATATACTTACCCAGATTCATAAACCCCCATGCCATGCCCCTGGGCATGGTGCTGTCTGTGATCCCTGTGTACAGCAGGCAATTGGTAAGCAGCGTTTCCATGGTCACCAATTGCTCACTCGATAAGAGCCGCCTTGTGGTTTTAGGATTATTGATGAGATGGTAAAGCTGATTTACCTGTTCCCACATTTCCTTGGTTATGTGATCCTGCATCCCTCTGGCATTTTCCCGGGCTTTGTTCAGTATCGATTTCAGTGAATTGTTGTTTTCAGCATCCAGTAATAGGTATTCTATTGCCTGGTTGGGATTGGCCGTCAATTCCTTGCTGCGCTCGGGAGATATCCCGGAAAAGACACGCATAACGGGCTCCCAACTATTTGTACCGGATGAGCCTTTATCCAAAGACAACACATAACTGGTCATTAACATCCGTAACAACCCTTCTGATCTCTCGAGGTATCTGTTCATCCAAAACATGGAATCTGCAATCCTACTCAGCATCGTTCAAATTTTGTTTGAAGGAATCCGTATCTATGACCCAAGTGTCTTTGCTTCCCCCACCCTGAGAGGAATTCACAACAAGTGAACCTTCCCTGAGGGCGACCCTGGTCAGACCTCCAGGAACAATATCAATTCCTGATGGTCCACATAATGCATAAGGTCTTAGGTCAACATGCCTTGCCTGAAGAATGCCATCTATAAAACACGGAACTGTAGAAAGTTTGATGATGGGCTGAGCGATGAATTCCCTGGGAGATTCTTCCACTTTGGCTTTAAATTCCTTAATCTCCTCTTCAGTGGCTTTATTTCCCATCAGCATGCCATAGCCACCAGACTGGTTGGTTCCTTTAAGTACCATCTGATTAATTTTGCTGAAAACGTATTCACGTTCATCCGCATTGCTCATTTGGTAAGTAGGAACATTCGGAAGGATCGGTTCTTCATTCAGGTAATACTTGATCATATCCGGAACATAAGCATATACAGCCTTGTCGTCTGCAACACCATTTCCAATTGCATTTACAATGGCCACATTACCCTTTCTATATGCTGCTACCAGTCCGGGTACTCCCAACACACTATCCGGTCTGAAAGTTAATGGATCCAAGAATTCATCATCCACCCTTCTGTAAATAACATCAACCTGTGTGAGTCCGCGTGTTGTTTTCATATAGACCTTGCTGTTATTCACTACAAGATCTGTTCCCTCCACCAGCGGAATACCCATCTGCCTGGCCAAAAATGTATGTTCGTAATAAGCTGAATTGAAAACGCCGGGCGTGAGGATAACGGCAACAGGATTACTTACCGATCTTGGAGAAAGCGCAAGCAAATTGCTATGCAAAATGAGCGGATAATTATTAACCATCCTGACATGATTCTCTGATACCTGATCAGGAAAAAGTCGCTTCGTAACCTCCCTGTTTTCAAGCATATAAGACACTCCCGAAGGTGTTCGGAGGTTGTCTTCCAGGATATAAAACTGACCTTCATCTCCGCGGATAAGATCTATTCCTGAAATATGCACATAAATCCTGTGAGACACATCAATACCGGCAACCTCACGGGTGTAATGCGGACAAGAAGCAATGAGGGCATGTGGAATGATCCCGTCTTGCAGAATTTGCTGATCATGGTAAATATCATGCAAGAACATGTTGAGCGCCTTGAGACGCTGTTTGATTCCGCATTCAATATGATTCCATTCTGAAGAGGTGATTATCCTGGGGATGACATCAAAAGGAAAAATCCTTTCAATACCTGCATCATCACTGTAAACAGTAAAGGTGATGCCCTGATTCATAAAGAGCTCACCGGCATGAATGTGTTTCTGTTTCAGTTCATCTGATTTGAGATGAGACAAAGACATCATCAGCTTACTGTAAGGCTCTCTAATTGAATTGTCCCCAAGCATCTCATCCCATGCGCC
The DNA here is from genome assembly GCA_039805815.1 of Bacteroidota bacterium. Classification (GTDB taxonomy): domain Bacteria; phylum Bacteroidota; class Bacteroidia; order Chitinophagales; family Chitinophagaceae; genus Pollutibacter. Next base: position 3,309 of record JBDLTO010000097.1, read on the forward strand.
AGCGCGCAGGTAGTCCGTGAGCATTGCCTGGATGGTCATAGTTCTTTGTTTAAATAGAAAATGGTTGCTACAATACCTCTAAAAGGATAATTGGCAACCATTCAAATGAAGATACTGAAAAAAATTGGGATTTCAATACCAAGACCTAACTTTATTCAAATTACCCAATCGCCGTTGCATGAAAGTATTTTTGGCTTTCGCCTTAGCATACCGCATATAGTATATTTCATGCTGCCGGATTTATTCATTTCCCTTTACGCAATTTCTCCATCTCCAAAAACAGGCTGATCAAAGGCCCTATTGTCTTCAAGTCATCTGAACGCTGGGGCTCATTGACATAATATGTATAGGTCCCGGGCCGATAAGGAACTCCGCCAAGTCCTGCACCACTGCAAGAATGGTGAATATGTGGCAATCCTTTCTCATCAACGGTGATGAAGGTTTTAAGCAGTCCTTTGTATGCCTTTTCCAATGCAGGTTTCAAAACATCAGGTAACAACCCGTTGTTCAATCCTTTTGCCAGAGCATAGGTAAACATCGTTGATCCGGAGGCTTCCAGATAATTTCCAGGCTGATCTCCCTTGTTGGGTATCTGATACCAGACACCCGATTCAGGATCCTGATACCTAACTACAGCTTGCAACATATCATTTAAAATCCGGATGAGTTCCCCACGCCTGGGATGCTTCTCCGGAAAAAGCTCAAGTATATCCACCAGGGCCATGGCATACCACCCCATGGCACGGTTCCAGACCTCGGGTGATCGACCAGTAACCGGGTTAGCCCATCCTTGTTTTTTACTTTCGTCCCAGCCATGGTAAAGTAATCCCGTCTGGGGATCTTTCATGTGTTTCTCCATCCAGATCAACTGATTGGCAATGTCTGTAAATACATCCTGCTGAAATGCATGGGCATAAGCGGCATAAAAATAATCCAACATATAGGCACCATCCAGCCACATCTGATAAGGATACTTGTACTTATGCCAGAAACCACCTTCCTTCGTGCGGGGCTGCCACTGTATTTGTTCCCACAAATGGTCCATAGCTTTCCTGTACTTGATGGCTTCGGTTTTTTTGTACAACTCAAGCAGGATCAGTCCCCCGGTTAACTGATCAGAATTATACTCCAGTGGCTGATAGGTGCGTATACTGCCATCCTCGCCAATAAAATGATCAATGATTTTCCTTGTATAAGTGAAAAGTGACTGGTCTCCAGTTCTCACCCATAAACGCAGGACCCCTTTCAGCACCACTGCTTCTTCGTAATTCCAAACAGCGGTGCGCTTGGAAGGATCATTACCTTCTTTGTCTTGCATCATATGCTGGACAAACTTCTTCACCACAATGGAATCAGGATAGGTTTTCATAAGCATTTGAGCAAAACCATTTGCCCAGTCTAAGTCTCGCTGAATTGTATTTCCTTGAGCAAACAACCCTTCTGTTGAAGCTAAACCAACTGCAAAAATGATGACCCACTTTTTCATGCCTCAAATTAATGAAAAGAATTTCACGGAATTAAACTTCCCTCTTTGATTGTATCACTATTTTTGGCAATAACAATTTAACTGCAATGGTAACGCTTAAACTTCTATCAGCACTGCTTCCGATTTTGATGGGCATCGCCGTAATTATCGGTATGCAAAAGTACAGCGATTGGAAACATAGTCCGAGAGGTGTTTCACCGTCGTATTTTGCTTCTGTGGCCTTGCTATTTGCACTGTTTCTGAGTCTTGTTTTTTCTGAAGTTTGGAACAAAGTCACCAAAACAAATGCATTGATGACTGAGCAGGCAAATTCTATGCGCGCATTGTTGCGGATGACAGAACCTCTTGGTTCTGATTCGATCAGGGTTGCCAATGCCGTAAAAAACTATATTCAAAAACTCAAAGAACAGGAAGTCAATGACGATATGCTAGGCGGAAAGGGGTATACTAATTACAAGGTTCAGTCCTTTTCAAAAAAAACATTTCAGGAGTATTATTTGATTGCTGCGGATGATAAGTACTTTGCCGGACATACAGGAATGCAACAGGCATTTTATACCGAACTTGAAAATATAAGACAATCCTGGTTTGAGCGGCGTGAATTGAGGAAACAACATATACCTGCAACTAAAATTGCTGTTTTATTCATATTCGGACTTTTCACCCAGATTGCCATTGCCTTTTCCCACATAGGAAATAAGAATGCTCTTCGGGCAACTACCATCTTATTCAGTCTGGCTTTTGCTTCTGCAATTGCTTTATTGGCTTATATAGACAACCCGCATCAAACCTCATACCTGGTTCAAATTGATGTACTAAACGATATCAGGTAACTGCATCTCTCATCAATGCTTAACCAAGCGTTTGACAGTTGATCTCCCTGAGATATCCAAAAACCTCATGATATAAATACCCTTGGGTAGTTTTTCCAGGCTAATGTATTGTGCATATCCCGGCATTATTTTAGCACGGTAGAACAGTTTGCCAAACTGATCCAGTAACTCCAAATCACTGCTTTCCTTTACTTCTACCTGAACCTGATTGACAGCAGGATTTGGCCAGATGCGTATTGTCTCCCCGCTCGAAAATTCTACAAATTTTACGGCTGACAAACCATACAGTCCACTTAGGTCTACCTGCTTAATCCGGAAATAAACCAGTCCGCTGAAAGGCTGTTGGGAACTGTATGTATACCGGCCATTATGCCTGCCCCCTTCATGAATGTCTATCCGTCCGAGTTTCTGCCAATGCATACCGCTGGTACTGCTTTCTATTTCATAAGCTAGGGTATTGACTTCGTCAGCAACCTGCCAATCCAATTTCAATTGCCCCTTTGCGTCCTTAACTGCACTAAATCCCAGCCAACGGACAGGCAGAAGGCATATCTCACTCATATCAAAAACGGTTATGGGTGAGGTGAATGAACCTTCACGGATTGATACATTGAACATCCTTGCCCCTACGGTAGGTGTGAGGGATGTATTTTGATAATAAAGGGAATCAAGTAACATTTCAGCCTGAACCGTTGTCATGATACCCGATAGCTTCCGCAAACTGATGGTATTGACATTCGTTGCAGTTGACCTTACGGCAATATAGCTAACGCCTCCAATAATAAAGTTCTTGTTGATGACTGCAGCGGTAAAGCCAAGCCTGATGCTATCTGATGGGGCACTGGCAGTGCCTTTGGGGAACAACACCTCACTGTTACTATTCTGAATCATAGCCGGATCATAGGTAATGATTATTTCATCTATAGCCCCCGATGAACTGGTTATATTGTCAAAACCTGGACCATTTGTGAATCTTTTAGTGCCCGAACAGGCACCATTTACATTACCAAAACCAGGCGTTTGTGTATTGAGGTCGAGACCAGGAGTAGTATAGATGATCACATTGGAAAAGACATAGTTGGAAAAGTCTAGGAAGAAATAGGCAGGACCTGAAGCATCCGCACCAACCATGATTTCAAAATCACTGACCATGGAATACTCCACCCTAACCCTGTTTACAGGGTCAGTAACAGTTGCCACGTTAGTTGCGCTGTTTGACCTGAATTTGGTAAGTCCGGAAGCCGCATTGAATGATTGGGTAACATTGGTAGTAGTTCCAAGCGCAACTGAAGCAAATCCTCCAAACTCATTGTATTGATTGGAAGAAGCTCCACCGTTACCATCAATATCGTAGGTGTTCAATCGCACATTTTGCAGCACCACTTTTGTACCTGTATGGGTCGTATTGTTATAGGTGCCACCCAGAATAAATTCAAATTTGAACTTAACATTGCCTCCCCCATTGTTGAAAGTGACAGTTGGAGCAAAAAACCGATCTAGATTTGCATTCATGCTGTTGTTGGATGCTACACTGGACGAATAATCAAATGGTATTGTTCCTGGTGCTGATCCAGCGGGCAAGGCAAAACTACCATTAGTGATGCTAACAGTCCGAATGATACAATCTATGGGCTGGCCTGCAATGGTAATGACATTGGTATAGAGCGTTACATTGCCAACTGCGGAACCATTGGTTCCAACTTTGTGGATTTTGTTAGCGGCAGTAAACTGGAAGGTGCCGAAACCGACATTGAAAATGGGCTGTGCATGTAATTGTGATACAGACAGCATAGATAAACTGATTACCCCAATAATAAGGG
>JBDLTO010000098.1:0-7182 GCA_039805815.1 Bacteroidota bacterium
TCCCCAGGAGTGGATCCAATATGCTTTTGAGTGCAGCATTTACACCGCCATGGTCATACATCAGGGGAATTAATAATAAAGATATTTTCAAGCTTGTTGAATACCACAAGTGGAGGTTCAATGCAGAGTGGTTTGTGCCTATTGGAAAGCCTGCCGGAGAAGACAAGAGTAGGCAGTTTGTAATGCGCATGGCTGCCAAATATGGTTTCATTGGCCGATATAACAAAGAAGTGCCTATTTCACCCTTTGAGCGTTTCCAGGTTGGTGACGCAGGTCTGACAAATAACTTTGGTGTGCTAGGTTATGATATCATTGCACACAGGGGTTATCCGGTGTATGAAACATCTGATCCTAAGGTTAACCCAGACAGACAGAATGCCACAAACTTCTTCACTATTTTCAATAAGTATTCACTGGAGATGCGCTACCCCTTTGTAACCAATCCGAGTAGCACTATCTACGGATTGGCCTTTTATGAGGCCGCTAATGGTTGGTACAGTTTCAAGGAATGGAATCCGTTCAGGTTGCGTAGGGCCATGGGAGTTGGTGTGCGTTTCTTCCTACCGATGTTTGGTTTGCTTGGATTTGACTATGGTATTGGACTTGACAGGATTACCGCAACTGGAAGGCTGAGAGATGCAAGCAGGTTTACGTTCATGCTTGGATTTGAGCCGGAATAGTATTTGAAAAAGGTAAGAGCTATGAGAGTTACAGCAGAGATAGTGGCTAGGGAAATACAAAATGTTTATTAAACCGGAATTGTCATGAAAAGGATTTTCATTTTTCTCTTGGCAGGAATGTTTTCCTTGCATTTGCAAGCACAGCGCTATGCGGTTATTGATACCAGGTATATATTGGGGAAATTACCTGAATACGCGGAAGCACAGAAGAAACTTGATGCATTCAGTGTTCAGTGGCAGAAGGAGATCGACGACAAACAGTTTGAGCTAGATCAACTTTACCGAAATTTTGAGTCAGAAAAGGTGATGCTTAGTGAAGAGTTATTGAAAAAAAAGGAAGATGACATCTTCAATAGAGAGAAAGCATTGAGAGACCTTCAGAAAAAGCGTTTTGGATTTGAAGGCGATTTGTTCAAACGCCGCCAGGAGCTTGTAAAGCCCATTCAGGATAAGGTATACAATGCCGTTCAGAAAATTGCGGTGGCCAGACAATATGACCTGATTCTCGACAAAAGTGAAGGAATTACCATTATATTTGCCGACCCCAAGCTTGACCGCAGCGATGATATTCTAAAAGAATTATTGGGTAAATAAAAAATAACTATTTTCGAAACAAATAAAACAACAAACAAGCAGCAATGAAACAAGTCTTATCTCTTGGTTTGGTGATGATCGCGCTGGTGTCGTTCAACCCATTCCTCCATGCACAGAACAAAACAGGATATGTGAGCATAGATGAAGTGGTACAGCTTATGCCCGAATACAAGAAGGCTGCTGCTGAGATGGCACAATATGATAGCTCACTTCAGATTAACTATGCTGAAACGCTTAAAGAACTGAACCGTCAGGATAGCCTTTTCAAGGCTGACTCCACTAAAATGTCTGGTGCTTTGAAAACTGCTAATAAAGAAAAACTCAGAAAACTCCTTGTTGAGTTGCAGGGTTTTGAGCAAAGTTATCAGCAGCAAATGCAGCAGAAGCAGGAAGAACTGATGGCACCTGTTGCGCAAAAGGCCAATCAGCTGATTGCAGATGTAGCAAAAGCCAGTGGATTTACCTATGTTTTCCGCAAGGAGGCATTGGTGGTTCAGCCTGATGCTGATGACTTGTTGCCTTTAATCAAGAAAAAGCTTGATGGAGCACCCAAGCCGCCGGCAAAATAAATAACTTGCAGACCGAAACAATTGTTTCGGTCTTTTTTTTATGGATAAGTATTCCCCTATTGGTGTTTTTGATTCAGGACTTGGTGGCCTCACCATTTTAAAAGAACTGGTATCAAGGCTTGCAGATTATGATTATATCTACTTGGGCGATAATGCCCGGGCACCATACGGACCACGAGATTTCGAAGCAGTTTACGCGTATACCCTACAATCGGTTCAATGGCTTTTTGAACAGGGTTGTCCGCTTGTTATCTTAGCTTGCAATACAGCATCAGCCAAAGCACTCAGAACAATACAGCAACGCGACCTTCCAGCGATGGGTGATCCATCCAAAAGGGTTTTGGGCGTTATTCGGCCTACTACTGAAGTTATTGGAGATTATTCTGAAACCGGGCACATTGGAATTCTCGGTACAACCGGAACAGTAGAATCTTGTTCATATCCGGTAGAACTAGCGAAATTTTTTCCAGATAAATTTGTACACCAGCTGGCTTGTCCGGATTGGGTTCCATTGGTTGAATCAGGTGATTACCTCAACAATCCGGTTGCCGATCCTATAATAAGGAAGCAATTGGTTGAATTGCTTGCACAAAATGATGATATCGATACTATTCTGCTGGCGTGCACACATTATCCATTGCTTTATCCAAGGATCAGAGCCATGCTGCCCCCTGATATTGATGTGGTTACACAAGGAGAAATCGTTGCAGAAAGCTTGGTCGCTTACCTGAAGCGGCATCCTGAAATGGAACACAGACTGAGCAAGACTGGTAGGGTGTGTTTCTTCACTACGGGTAGTACTGATCAGTTTGAACAAGGCGCAACATTATTTTGGGGAGGTGAGGTTACGGCAGATCATGTGAACTTACCATGAATAAGAGGACGAATCTCGAGCAATTTCTCATCCTTTTTTGCATCAAATAAAAAAAAGTGTTAACTTTGCCGTCCTTTCACAAGGCTACAGGTGTGGTGACCCGTAGCAATTTTGAACAGAATGGACCGCTTCTCCCGGTCATTTATTCAACCCCAAAGGAAAAAAAAGAATCATGAAACGTACATTTCAACCGCATCGCAGACGCAGAAAATCAGTACATGGTTTCCGTAAGCGCATGGAATCAGCCAACGGACGTGCCGTTTTGGCCAGCAGAAGGAAAAAAGGCCGTAAAAAGCTCACAGTTTCCGACGAAAGCAGATTGAAATAATCCAAGTGGTTATTCACATAATTATAGCTTCGGGTTTCATTCCGGAGCTATTTTTGTTTTTATGAAGCATACCTTATCCAGGGCCGATCGTTTGAAGTCTTATACCAGAATCAGGCAATTGTTTGAGAAAGGTAGTAAGTTGAGGATTCAGCCATTGCTGATTTATTATCATTTGAGCAGGGTATCAGATTTTGCAGACGGATCCTTTCTTCAGATGGGTGTTTCTGTAGGTTCAAGACATTTTAAAAGGGCAGTAGACAGGAACCTTCTGAAGAGAAGAGTCAGGGAAGCATACAGACTACAGAAGCATGTTTTAGCAGACCAGCTTCGGGAATCTGGGGTACACATGGACATTTTTTTTGTTTACCTTAATACAGAAATTGCCGACTATCCTTCCTTGTATGCAGCTATAGAGTTTGGTATTAAGCAGTTGGAGAACAGAATTCGGCAATACGGTGAATCACTGAGATGAACAGATTTCAAAATTCTTAAAGCATAAGCATGAAAGATGAGTATTTTATGCGCATGGCTCTGAAAGAGGCTGAGAGAGCTTATGACGAGGGCGAGGTACCTGTTGGTGCAGTAGTGGTGATTGATGGAAAAATAGTTTCACGCGGGTATAATATGGTTGAGAAGTTAAATGATCCAACGGCCCATGCTGAAATCATTGCACTTACATCAGCATTCAATGCCCTTGGTTCCAAATACCTGCCAGACGCAACGTTATATGTAACGGTTGAACCCTGTTTGATGTGTGCCGGAGCATTGCATTGGAGTAAAACAGGCCGTGTGGTGTGGGGGGCAAGTGATGTGAAAAACGGCCACCATGTTTATACAGAAGATCGGAATCCTTTTCATCCAAAGACACAATTGTTAACAGGGTTACTGGCTGATGAAGCTGCGGAATTGATGAAATCTTTCTTCCGGTCAAAGCGGCATTAAATAAAAAGATGCAATCGTTCCTGTACTTGCTTTTTCCTTTCTCCCCATAGCTTGTTTGTCTTTTCCTATCTTTGTACTCTAAAATAAAAGTTATGACATTTACATTATCCGCTTTACCATTCGCACATGATGCACTGGAACCACATATAGATACGCTAACCATGCAGATACATCATGGTAAGCATCACCAGGCATATGTAGATAATTTGAACAAGGCAGTTGCAGGAACACCACACGAAGGCAAATCACTTGAAGCACTTGTAGCGTCTGCAGGTTCAATTTCGCCAGCTGTAAGAAACAATGGCGGTGGTCACTGGAATCATACATTTTTCTGGGAAAGTCTCGCACCAGGTGCTGGAGGGAAACCCGAGGGATCTTTAGGAGCGGCAATTGATGCAGCTTTTGGTTCTTTTGATGCCTTTAAAGAAAAATTCAGTGCTGCAGGGATGACCCGTTTTGGCAGTGGCTGGGCTTGGTTGTTGTTAAGAGATGGCAAACTAGAAATCTCATCCACTCCTAATCAGGATAATCCATTAATGGATGTTGCTGAGGTTAAAGGTACTCCACTGTTGGGTGTTGACGTTTGGGAGCATGCTTATTACCTTAAATATCAGAACAGGCGTGCGGATTATCTATCTGCATTCTGGTCGGTTGTTAACTGGAGCAAGGTTGCTGAGCGTTTTCAGGCAGGGTCATAACCACTGCCTCCCCAGGGGTGGCAATTGGATATGCGCTTGAGGGTCTTCCAGAGTCCCACAAACAAACCGTACTTATTAAGTGCGTCCAAAGCATATTGGGAGCAAGTAGGTGTATACCTGCATTTGGGGCCCATCCAGGGAGAAACTACAACTTTGTAAAACCTTATCAGCAGTACAAAAGGAAGGATAGCTATCTTTTTACATATTGTTTTAAGGGTTTCCATCGGTTGTAAAACTAGGAAAATACGATCAAAAACACGGAAAAGGAGGGATAAACACATCTAAACAATGTTGTTTATCCCTTTTTTCATTCCCGGGATGTTTTGAAATTTATCTAAACATCCCAAAATGACCAACATACTGCGAATCAGAGAGAAAATTGGATTTCAGGAACCAATCAAAGACATAAGCCTGTTAAATGAGGGTGAAGTGCAGGAAATAATTGACCGTTGGGTAACCCTGCTCGCTCAAAATGGAATCATGTTATCTTTTCATGAAACGGATCCGGATCCACGAAAGCGATATGTGTTTATTTACCATGTATTTATGGATATTTTACTTCCGCCACATGGGGCCGATATGGTTTTTTGTTTTATGTATGACGGTTTATCTGATGCCTGGCTCATGAAAGAGCCAGAAAGTATAGCCAGAGCAATTCTTGAAAACCTGATTAATAAAAAGAAAGCGGTTCCACGCGGATTGAACCGCAGGGTCAGGATGAACAGGCTTAATAACTTGACGGAGCCAGAGTTTCATTACCTGGTTAATCAATACAAACAACGGTTTACCACAATACATGGTATTTCTATTGAGTTTGGCGAGCGGTGGTTTGAAATGGGCCGACTTATCCTTACAGGAAAGCATAAAACAAGGTATTGCCAGCCTGTTGGATGTAGAAATATTTGTGGAGAATGGCAAATTGAGATGACCAGAATAGAGGGTAACTGGAAAGTTATCAGCATTGATATAGAGGGAATTGAACTTTAAGGGATTATTTCGCCCTTTATCCTTATCCAGTTTGTGCCTTCCCCCCTTTTTTGTAACTTAGCTAATTCAAAAAAATAAGCATTGTCGGAACAAGGATCGTTTTTTAAAAGGCTTAGGAGCATTGGTGGCGATGAATCAGAGATGAGTTTCATAGATCATCTGGAGGTATTACGCTGGCACATAGTCAGATCTGTGCTTGCAATCATCAGCAGTGCCATCCTATTTTTTGTATACATAGATGAGATTTTTGATAAAGTTATTATGGGGCCAACCAGAAATGACTTTATTTCATATCGATTGTTTTGCAAGTTGAGCCATGTTTTGGGAATGGGTGATTCACTTTGCATGCCACCAATGAAGTTAAACTTACAGGTAACATCCATCAGTGGTACTTTCATGTCTAGCATTACTATAGCTGTTGCAGGTGGACTTCTTGTGGCTTTGCCGTATGTGTTTTGGGAGGTTTGGAAATTCATCAGGCCGGCTCTCAAGCCTACTGAGTTGAAATATACACGAGGTATAATTTTCTGGGTCAGTATGTTCTTTTTCATTGGTGTAGGCTTTGGTTATTTCTTACTTGCGCCCTTTACATTCAATTTTCTTTCCAATTATACTATAGGGGGTATGGGTATAATTGATTACAGGCCCACACTTACAGATTATCTTGATACCCTGATTGATATTGCACTTGGAGCAGGTATTGCTTTTGAATTGCCAATGGCAACCTGGCTTTTGGCTAAACTGGGTATCATCACGCCGAATTTCCTCAGAACTTACCGCAAGTATGCATACGTTGTTTTACTTGTGCTCGCAGCCATCATAACGCCTTCGCCGGATTGGGGATCACAGTTGATTGTGGTCATTCCACTTGCTTTGCTTTATGAAATCAGTATTGTAATTGCTGCACGTGTGAAGAAAAAGCAAGATGAAGAGTGGGAATAGGATTGTGAATTGTGATTTTTAAAAAATAAAACCATGAGAATAGCTGTAGGTTCAGACCATGCAGGCTTCAGGTATAAGGATGCACTCAGAGAACATTTGCTGGGAAGTGGATTCGAAGTAGAGGATTGTGGAACATTTTCAGAGGCTTCCTGTGACTATCCTGATTATGCACATGCGGTAGCTGATTCAGTCGAACATGGTTCAGCACAGTTTGGAATTTTGGTATGTGGATCGGCTAATGGTGTTTGTATAACCGCTAACAAACATGCGGGTGTTCGGGCGGCTTTATGCTGGGAGAAGGAGATTGCAGTGCTGGCCCGTTCACATAACAATGCCAATATTATTTGTTTGCCTGCAAGATTTGTACCTCTCGAGGCTGCCGTGGAGATGACAGATATTTTTTTGTCAACCCCATTTGAAGGTGGAAGACATCAGGCAAGAGTGGAAAAAATTTAAAGCTTTTGAATTAATAAAACAATCAACATGAATAGGTTTCTGTCATCTTTGATTTTAGTATTTATCTTCATCAGTGCGTCTGCACAAAAGAAGAAACAGGCTAAATCGCCTG
>JBDLTO010000099.1:0-9170 GCA_039805815.1 Bacteroidota bacterium
TTTACAGTTTCATCAAACACTTTGGACAGCTGAAATGTGATACTTTGAATTGAGAGATGCGCTGCTGATTGATAATCAAATTCCCAACTTTTATTTACAGTTTTCTGTTTCCAAAGTAGAAACTTATTGATAACCTGAGTCTCAAAATTGATAAAATTAGCATCCGAGTATTCACAAACTTCTCCCCAATTCGTATTGTTTACAATAGTTAAAGCAGTACTTTGCTCATGCAAAATTGCAAAAACTGGCTTATTCATAATAAATGCACTAAATAACTTACTAGGTGTATAATGAGATTCTGAACTACCAACTATTAAGATGCCACTGCTATAAGAAATATGATTCAAAACATTTAGGTATGGGATTCTATCAGGATGTTCAAATACAATATCATTGAATATTTGCATCTTCTGAGCAATATCTTTTATAGTAGTTACAACTCCATTTACTATTTGATGTCCAGTTCCAATAAAATGAAATTCTACATCTTGAAAAAGATTTCGATTTCTTTGTATTACTTGAAAGAACATGGTTATTACATCAATTGCATGGGGCAAGAAAGCACCTGCATAAACTAAAGTATATTTTTTAGAATTAGTAAATCTTGTGACTTTATTTTTAAACCTTTCTACAATAATCTTTTCATCACTATCCCACCCCATTGGCAATGAAAGTATTTTTACTCCAGAATGTGTTAATTTTGGATTTCTACAGAATATTGGTTCAATATACTTAGGGGCAACACTTGTTAACAATGAAACATTCTTTAAGGAGATGGGTTCAAGTAATTTTGATAAAACAGTACTGAACCAATGGCGACTAAAGATTTTATCAGATCCAGGAAATTTATGAACCCACGGATCCATATAATCTATACCATACTTAATTCCATGTTTTCTATATAAAAAACGTCCCAATAAAGACAAATAAAAAGAAGGTATAATAATATATACAAAATCAATCTTGCTGTTTTCTATTAAGGTATTAGCTCGTTTAAGTAATTGAAAAAAAGATCTAAGACCAAGATCACCAATCGTTCTAGGTGTTGAATTATTGAAAGCATTTACCTTTTCAACTTGAAGTCCAGCAGGTACAAGAAAGTTTAAATCATAATCAAGTTTTTCTTCGTAATATTTTTCATCTACTGTCAATACTATTGGATTCCATCCATAATTCGGAAGATACTTAGCAAAAAGCCGCCCACGATGCACACCCGCTAAATTAGAAGGGGGGAAATGAGAAGTGATGATTAAGACATTTTTCATCAAACAGAGATAACATTATCTAACATTAACGATATCAATTTCTTTTCTTGCGACTCCCAGGTATATTCTTTTGGGAATAAGGATTTTTCTGAATCAACGTACTTTGATGTTAACAGATTTCTTAGTTTAACTTCTACATCTCTTGGATTATGTAGGTCTACAAAAGTAATTCTATCCTCAAATCTGTCTTTTAACTCTAAGTTCCCACTAGTCAAAGTGGCTAAAACATGCATATTTAACTGTAAATAAGTAAGTATTTTATTAGTTATCGTATACTTCCTATTTAAAGGATAATCCTGCTCTAGAACCAAGCCAATACTAAATTTTTGCAGCAATTGCATTAACTGATTATGCTTGCATAATGGATGGTGAAATACCTTATGTGGGGTATTACTAATTATTTGAATAAGTTGATTCAAAAATGTTTTTGAACAATTACCAACTAAATGTATCTCTACAGGAGCGGTAAACTCCCTTAGTGCAATTAAAAATGCTTCAATACCTCTACCCGGCCCAATTGTTTGAGAAAACCAAACCATTGAATCAGGAATTATCTGCGTATTATTTACAATTATATTGTCAATAGGAAATGAATTAAATACAACTGAAACTTGACGATCAAGTTTATAATATTCTTTTAAGGCTATAGACATTGTCTTTGAAGGACATGTAATATATGCAGCATGATTTAAAGCATACCGCTCGTTTACCCTAAACAAATCAACAGACCTGAATTTATTAAAACTTTCTTCTGCGTACCAGTCTTCAAAATCGAAAGCAACTTTCTTTCCCTTTTTTAACAGTTGTACACCAAGCAATAACCCTGCTTCTTGATGACAAATAAATAAATCTGCAGGAATAGCGAGTATTCTATTTAACTGAACGCGGGGAAGATAAACTTCTTGATAGATAGATGATATATTGAAAAATCTGAAAAATAAATTTGCCAGTTTTTTAATCCCCTTGGCGCTAATTAGAAGTAAAATATTACGCCATGAATATATGAGCGAAAATGAAGGAAAATAATTGATTGAGTTTAGTATCAATTTTCTGTCATCTGTTATGAGTAACTGATTATACCAAGTTGTATATATTGTAACTAAATAGCCATGAGAAGCGAGCGCATTAGCTTCTTTCCAAACCCGTGGATTGGCGGTAAGGTGTTGTCCTGTTACAATAGTAATACGCTTAGTCATGCCTAGACGTTTACCTAAACATTTGAAGAATTACTTACAAAACGCTTATCGAGCAAGTTATTATAAAGGGAAAGATATTGCCTGGCAGTTGCTTCAAATGTATACACCTTGTCAGGCTTTGTAAATTCAGAAAAATCTAATAATTCATGCTGAATATGCTGAAGTGCGAGCGCAAGTGAATGAACCGTATTCTCCTGATAAGTGTGAGCATTCTTGAAGTCAGACAAAATCTCATTGTTTCCCAGATTACTGGAAGCCAGGATAAACTTTCCCATTGCCTTTGCCTCATGTATGACTAAAGGTGACATCTCAGTGATCCTAGTAGGTACAACCACTGCATCTAATTGTGCAATTGCATCTCTTGTATCATCTGGTTGAAAAGATTTACACCAATGCACATTGGACAAAGATCTTGTTTTATTAACCAAACTGGAAATAAACGAATCATCCAGATTTGAAAGGTCGGCGTATATCTTTAATTGATTAGGATTGTCTTTAATAGAAATAAATGCATCTATCAGCAAGTCTATTCCTTTATCCGGAGTCAACCTTCCTAAATATCCAAATACTAATCCAACATCATTTACTCGGACTGAATGGACTTCCATTTCAAAAGCACCTGTCTGTATAAGATGCAATTTACCGAATGGAACTATTCCCTGCAAAATTGCATGATACCATTTTGTGATAGCTACAATAGCATTGCTGTGGGTGATAATTCTATGCAAATTCTGTATGTGTTCGAAAACAATTGAATAACTGTTAAACATAGTATCAAGTTTTCCTGAGAGAAAACCGAATCTGGCATTATTTTTAAAAAGATATTCAGATAATAAAGTAACAGGATCAGTAAATACACCCACCTTTTTTCTTGTAAGAAAACATTTCGTGCACTTCAAAGCATCAGGCAGACCATCACAATTGGCTTTACCCATGTAACTGAGATCTTGCATGAAACATGAGTAGCGTAATACATGAAGGGTAGTTACTACTGGAATATTTTGATTTCTAAAATATTCTAAGTCCAAAACAGTAAATCCGTCAGGACCTGTTAGCTCGTGAACATGTAAAATATCAGGTTGCTCATCACAAATTACCTTTTCAAGCATTTCAAGCCTTGCTTTTATACCAATAACGGAAGAAGGTACAGTAATAATTTTGATACCCTTATAAATATAGGTTGAAGTAGTTTGCTTAGGAGAACTATTTAAAACAAAGCAGGATATATTGAACTTTTGTAACTGACAGATCAGTCGGTAAACATAAACTTCAGTGCCAGCAGTATGCGTGGGAAGAAATGATGAAAGCAGAAATCCAACCTTCATCAGGCAATCAAAGCTTTTAGAAAATCGGAAAAACGATAATCAACTGCCCTAAATGCCTTCCTAAAAACACCAAATGAGCTTTCTTTAAAAGCATATGATATGCAATTTAAAAGAAATCTTCTTTTTGATTTATCTATTAACAGTATTCTCTCGCTCTCCAACAAAGGAACATCCTGCCTCGAAAGAATATCTTTGAAATAGAGATAACCATAAATCAGGTATTCATATGCTTTATTGATCTCCTGTCCTGCATGTCTTCTGTAATTCAAAAAATCATAATCAAGCAAAAGCACATCAGAGTATGCAGCAGCAAAAAGGTTGTAGTACATATCTCCTGCTACACCATAGCATACAGGAAAACCACCGATTCGCTCAAAAAGTTTTCGCGAAATCATTGTGCCACCCGGACCAATGTGCAAAATCGATTTTTCATAGAAATGATACCTATACGCCTCATTTGAACTTAATTGTCTACACCCATTTGGCGAAGACAATTTATTGATGATAAAAAAATCTACATCACTGAATTTGTTTACTATTTTGTATAGGTATTCCAATGTACCTTCTTTGATCGTATCATCAGAATCTACAAATAAAATATAATCCCCGGTGGCTAATCTTGCAGCTTTATTTCGATTTGGAAACTGTCCAATATTTTCTGTATTTTGATAAAACCGTACATTATTGAATTTATGCTGATATGATACTGCTATTTGAAAGGTATCGTCTGAAGAACAATCATCTAAAAAAATCAATTCAAAATCCTGATAACTTTGTGACAATATACTATCAAGGGTCTCTTGAATATATTGTTCCCGATTGTACGATGTAACTATGATTGAAAAAACGGGAACCGACATATCGATTTGATTCTGCGTAAAAAGATTGTTACGGCATTAGGTATGCTGACATGATCGAGTCGGCTTCCATAAACCAATGTTTTTGGGCGTTCTTTTATTCCTGTATTTTTCATTAGATGCGTTTCAAATTCTGTCACTTGCTTGTACGGATCAAATAACGTTTCGGCAAGGTTTGATGCGTGTGAAGACAGTTGATCTGATTTGAATTTTAAAGAATAAATTTCAGAAAGTGCATTTGTATATGTTAAAGCGGATGAATCATTTAATACACAACCTGTTTTACCGTGTATTACTAAGTCTCTGACATTATCTGACCAATTGGCAATAACAGGAATCAATCCTGATTTCATAGCTTCAATAAGGGAAACCGGAACTCCTTCATTTTGTGACGGGAGCAAAAATACATTGGTCTTTATATGTACTTCTGCCAGTTTTT
The DNA here is from genome assembly GCA_039805815.1 of Bacteroidota bacterium. Lineage (GTDB taxonomy): Bacteria > Bacteroidota > Bacteroidia > Chitinophagales > Chitinophagaceae > Pollutibacter. Next base: position 5,083 of record JBDLTO010000099.1, read on the forward strand.
CCTGGGTTAAATATCCGTGGTATTCAGGAATGTTTACATCACTTTCCCACCATTTCAACAATTCTTCTTTGGTAAATCCATGACCGACTAGGTGCCAATTTACAGGAATATCAAGAAGCTGCAATAAACGATTAATTTCTTTTATTAAATTGACACCCTTATTGGGGTCTTTCAAATTCTCAGCAATTACAAGTATTGCCAATTTGTCAAATGATTTTTGCTTGTATGTAAAGGCTTTAACAGGAAATCTGAAATAATGACAACTCGTAATTCCAGCATAATTTCTTAGAATTTTCCGATAAGATTGTTCACTTATACAAAGTATTTTGTCTATATGATTACGATGATTCTGAAATAAGTCAAAATAGTAATGATAATTCCCATGTAACATATAAATAAGGGGATTGAGCAATCCCAAATGTGTGACCATTCCAAGCTCAAACCAGTCATGCGCTACCAGAATAGCAGTTCCTGGTATTTTTCTTGCTAGTCGCCTGAACACATGATTAATGTTTTCATAACATGAATATGTGAAAACTGATTCACTGCATTCTCCCCCGATGCATTTGATTGTCCAGTCAGGAAATCTTTCCTTTTCTATGATATAAACTACATGATTACGGATATGTATGTTCCGGGTATGTAAAATCAGGTTCTTGACAACATGATATACGCCTCCAAAATGACCATTAAGAAAATGGTAGACTGCAATTGGCTGTTGTTCTGCCATTGAACTTTATTCCTGGACTAATCCTATTTTTTGCATAACCCTTTTGGGATAATACTTCATGAACCACATTACTTTATAGTAAACATAATACAAGGTGTATTGGGTAGAAAGATAATCATCCATTTCTTTTCTGATGACACGGTGACTTCCTGGCTGAGAAGAGATTCCTTGCAGGTTGAAAACAGAAACCGTGTTATCTATATACTGATATGATACTTTACCCCCAATGATGGTATCGAGAAAAAAAGCCCAATCTGAAACAATTGAATACTTGGTATGATACTTACCAAATTGACTAAACAAATCTGTTCGAATGATTGTAGATGGGTGGGGGATTGTATCAAAGAGAAAATAATGTGCATTGAGGTGCTTGGGATACTTCTGTATCCGCATCATACCATTTTCTACAACTGCCATATTCCCATAAACAATTGCAGCCTGCCCGCAGTATTTAGCAATACTATTCAAACTGTTAGCCTCATAAAAACAATCACCACTATTTAAAAACAGGATATATTGCCCTTGAGCACAGCTTATTCCTTTGTTCATTGCATCATAAATACCATTATCTTTTTCAGCAATTAAGCAACTCAGGCTTGGGCCTAACGATGTTAAATAATCAATACTCCCATCATCTGAATCACCATCAACAACTATATATTCGAATGATTGAAACGTTTGAGATAATACAGAAACAACAGTATTTTTTAGCCCATCAAGGTTGTTTAGGTTTATTGTTATGACAGAAATCAACAGATCATCCTTACCCATGTCGCTATCCTTGTTTTCTTCTTACATACAAAGCATCCGCTTGAAGTATACTACCTGTGTTTCTGGAAACAAGCTGTTCGATATTACCATTGTAAAAAAAGCCTAATTGATTCATCTGTAAATTTATCTCATCAAACATAGACTGACCTATGTAAAGCTCGACGAATGAAACTTCAATAATTACATAATCTACATTTGAAAAAAATTTATGTCCCCCGGCAATCACCTGTTTCTCAAATCCCTGAACATCAACTTTGACTAATATTGGTTTTGTTAAACCCGAAGCGTCAACCAAAGTATCCAACCTACTTATAGCCACATTTACCAGACTTGCATTCCTTGTATATGGAAATTCATGTTTATGGGTATCAGACATAGGCAATACGCTAGATGAGTAGGTATACTCATTGGCATAAAATTCTACCTCTCCGTCTTTATCTCCTAATGCGATATTATAAGCAGCAATATTCGGATATGATATGTAACGTTTTGTTAGTGCTTTATAAATTTCAGGTACCGGCTCGAAAGCAATTACCCTCAATTTGTTATTGCGTTCAAGCATTTGATTTATAAAATCCCCAACACTCGCACCAATATCAATGAGCGTGTTGACAGGAAGTGAATCAAGAATGGTTGGAAATGCAGGAGATGTAACAGGAAAATTGTCAGGATTTTTTTGAAACAATTTTAATGCTGAATAACATATGGATGCAAAAAACGAAAATATTTTTTTCAATGCGCTACGAACTAAATTGGATTGAACGGATTCTACACGCCCTGGATTTTCACCTGACTCCAGACTCCCCTCTCGAAAGTCATTTTGCACTGATAAAAATATTTCTTTTGGCAAACACATGATAATATCAAATTCAATAATAATTTCATGTGCTGGATACTTTATTCTAAGCAATGAAATAACCTGATCAATCCTGGGCCACTCTTGAGGATTATGCGGCTTAGGTACAACACCCATAAAAAACCTAGCATCATCAATCAATACGATATCCTCATCTCGTGATAAAATGGAATTTAATTCAGCTATTAACGGACATTCACCTGTAAGCTTACTTACACCGCCACACCAGTGACCATCCAGCCAATACAGAGAAGTGCCTGTGATGTTATTAGATACATCTTTCAACCTATCAGAACTATCGCCGCATATAAAACTGATGTTTTTCTTTCCATTAGACCGCCTTTCTGCAGCCTGACTCAATTCAGGATTAACTTCAATAGTAAATACATTTTTAAATAAAGTTGATGCCCATATGGAAGTTTCACCCTTATAAGTACCTGTTTCAATAAAATTAGAGTATTGAAATTTTTCCTGAATACTATAAATGAATTGCTTCGGTGCAGAAAATTCGATTGCTCCCACAGTTGAACTATTTTATATACTTAACACAAGGAACCAAGCTACCCTGCCTTTTGGAACTCCAAATATCTCTTAACCCGGGTTGTCTATATATTGAAAAAATCAGATAAGGAGCATTGAATTCAGGTCTGAAAATCCATTGCTTGTTATGCACTGCAGCAATGAGCTCAATCTTATAATTGCCCTCATTTAATAAAAGCCCCTGTAGAAGAATTTTAATTTGATGTGAACCCTGATGCAAACTGACTGGATTATCCTCTTCCAGATGTATTGACCAAAACAAGTTAACCCCTTCGGCGGTATAAAGTCCAATACCCACAGTAAGCAGCGGATCACTATTTTTTACATCAAAGTTGAGATTTACAATTATTTTCTCATTACTTAAAAAGCCACTTTTTCTATTTCCAGTTTCATCACACAAATAATATTCATTTATAATCAAATAATCATTATCTCCTAAACCCTTTTCAGCTGTATCTGAAAACCTACTTTTATCAAAACCCGTGTTTTCCTGATTATAAAATTCAATCCCTTCAACAGGATCCCTAAATTGCCTTACCAATCCATTGTTCATAATCAATAATCTGGATGAAAGGCTTGCAATAGATTGCATATTGTGGCTCACAAACAATACAGTCCTACCCTCACTTTCACTCACAACCTTCAATTTGCCCAAACATTTCTTCTGAAATTCATAATCACCAACCGCCAATACTTCATCAACAATTAATATCTCAGATTCCAGATGTGCCGCTACTGCAAACGCAAGTCTTAAATACATGCCCGATGAATACCGTTTAACGGGGGTATCAAGATACCTTTCAATGCCGGCAAAATCAACAATGTCATCAAATCTGGATTTGATTTCTGTTCTGGTCATACCCAGAATAGTGCCATTCATGAAAATATTGTCACGCCCACTCAGTTCAGGATGAAATCCAGTTCCTACTTCAAGCAAACTCGCTATACGACCTTTTACTTTTATGGTTCCGGTTGTTGGGGCTGTAGTTCTACTGAGTATTTTCAACAATGTACTTTTACCTGCACCATTGCGACCTATAATACCCAATACATCACCCTGTTCTACTTCAAAATCAATATCTTTTAATGCCCATACATAATCACTACTACCTTTACGGGTTCGATCATTCACTTCACCTACACGTAAATAGGGATCTTCTTTACCCCGCATAATATGCCACCACCTGTTGA
>JBDLTO010000100.1:0-7344 GCA_039805815.1 Bacteroidota bacterium
TTATTAAAAGCATCAGCCCAAGGCATCAGGGAAGACATGTACCATGTGCTGGAAACAAAATTGCCTGAAGCTGCATCATACCAATAGGCTGCATCTCCTGCATGTCCGGCTGGTAAAATACTACCCCTGTCTTTAATGGCCACACCTATAACTTTGGAACGAAAATTTGTTGCCAATTCAAGTTCGTCAGTCACTGTTGTCGTCATCAGATTTTTGGGTGACATTGGTTCTTTGCTTGGATTCCCACCAACAATTTTAACAGAATCATCTTCAACACAATAAACCTGACGCTTCAGGGTACGGTCGTACCACTCGTTCCCCACGATGCCATTGACGGCCGGAACTGACCCCGTATAAACACAGGCATGGCCAGCAGCGGTGACCGTTTGTGCATACGGAATATGTGCATTCTCATTGGAAAATCCTTCTCTCAATATGCGTTTAAATCCATGCTCACCATATTTTGCTTTGTACCTGTAAATAAAATCCCACCGCATTTGGTCAACCATTACCCCCACAACAAGCTTAGGGGCACTGGCCGTTTTTTGAACCTTCTGGGCAGATAGTTGTCCTGCTGAAATGAAGCACAAACAAATAATGGCAATTAGCTTTTTCATAACTAAAATTATGACACAAATGTACCAAAAAATCAAGGCGCTTGAGGCCCTTTAATGAAAACATTACCCACGCAAATGAAAGCGCGTTTTCTCTTATGCCCATAAATAATTAACTTTGCTGACATCAAAAATTAAATTTTTGCAACAATGGCAGACATTTTTGAAAGACTGATTAAGAATTATGGTCCCCTTGGCCAACACCGTGAAAGAGCCCATGGATATTTCGCATTTCCAAAATTAGAGGGAGAAATTGGAAGCAGGATGAACTTCAGGGGAAAGGAAAAAATAGTGTGGAGCCTCAATAACTACCTCGGATTGGCAAACCATCCGGAGGTTAGGAAAGCAGATGCAGATTCGGCAGCCGAGTATGGCCTCGCCTCGCCCATGGGAGCAAGGATGATGAGCGGTAACACCAATCACCACGAAGAGCTTGAAAGGCAGTTGGCAGCTTTTGAGATGAAGGAAGATGCGATTTTGCTTAATTTCGGGTACCAGGGAATTCTCAGTCTGATTGATGCCATTTGTTCCCGCCATGATGTGATTGTATATGATGCAGAATGCCATGCTTGTATTATTGATGGACTGAGGCTGCACCAGGGCCACCGATTTGTTTTCAAACACAACGACCTTGCCGATTGCGAAAAGCAGCTTCAACGCGCAACATCACTGATCGAAAAACAGAATACTGGCGGCATATTGTTGATTACTGAGGGGGTTTTTGGTATGGCCGGAGATCAGGGAAAGTTGAAGGAAATCGCTGCCCTGAAAAAAAGCTACCAGTTCAGACTATTAGTTGATGATGCCCATGGATTTGGCACATTAGGCAAAACCGGTGCAGGAGCCGGAGAAGAGCAAGGCGTTCAGGATGAAATTGACCTCTATTTCTCAACTTTTGCCAAGTCGATGGCATCAATAGGTGCATTTATTGCTGGCCCTAAAAGCATTATCGACTATATAAGATACAATATCCGAAGTCAAATTTTCGCCAAATCACTGCCAATGCCTTTGGTTGTGGGTAACTTGAAGAGACTTGAATTACTGAAAACACAACCTGCACTTAAGGGGAAACTTTGGGAAAATGCACTGAAGTTGCAAAACGGACTAAAAGAAAAAGGATTTGATATCGGGAAAACTGATTCAGTGGTTACTCCGGTATATATGAAAGGCGGAGTGGAAGAGGCAACGTCCATGGTGACTGATCTCAGAGAGAATTACAATATCTTTTGTTCAATTGTTGTTTACCCGGTTATTCCAAAGGGGCATATCATCTACAGACTGATACCAACCGCAGTTCATACGGATGAAGACATCCAACTGACCTTAACTGCATTTGAAGAAACAAAGAAAAAATTGGATGAAGGAAGCTATAAGAGTGAACACATTCCTCAAATGGCAGAAGCATAATCCTCGTAAAATAAAGATTCAAAATTCCCTGCCAATCGGTGGGGAATTTTTTTATACAAAGACTAAAAAAAGTAAGAACAAAAAAAAAGGGCCAGGATAGAAATCCAGCCCGTTTTAAATCCAATATCCTATGAAAAACCGTAGTAATAACGCACCACGGCATCCTGTTATTGTGAAAGCATTAAAAAAAAATTAACAATTTTAAATTGCACTTTCAAATTGCTTATTTTTTGAAAAAATGCTAACATTTATCCCATTTGCTTGTTAAACTACAAATTGTGAGTATGAGAAAAGTAGTTTTAGCCATAACTGGCGCCAGCGGCTCAATTTATGCTTCATTGATCATAAATAAAATGCTCAGTATACAAAATCAGTGGCATGATTTCTCACTTGTGCTGACCGAAAATGCCAAATCTGTGTGGAAAACAGAGCTTGGAAACGAATCTTATCTTGAAACAGGGCTGCCGATATACAATAAAAACGACTTCAACGCTCCCTTTGCCTCCGGTTCCGGACAATTTGATACCATGATTATTGCACCTTGCTCTATGGGCACATTGGGTAGAATAGCTTCTGGCATTTCAAATGACCTGATTACGCGAGCTGCTGATGTTGTATTGAAGGAAAGAAGAAAACTCATTTGCATGGCCAGAGAGACCCCCTACAATCTGGTACATATAAGAAACATGGAGAACATTACGCTTGCAGGTGGAATCATTTGTCCAGCTACACCTTCATTCTACAGCATGCCACAAACCGTTGAGGAAGTCGCTGCTACTGTAGCCGACAGAGTGCTAGACCTGGCGGGTTTTGATATCAAAACTTATCGCTGGGGTAACTAAAAATCACCTTAAATCTATCACTTCAACTCCGGGATATTTTTTTGTTGAAAAGGCAAATGTATCATCAGGAATTACCGTAGTTGTAGACATGCTATTGATGGCATAAAGATACCTGTTCCCACTCTTCTCAAAAACCCTTGTAGACATCAAAACCTTGTTGACTTTATCAATCTCGAGCACAACCTTAAAAAAGGGCTTTGTTTTGTCAATTGGCGTTAACTCCACGACCTGAAAAGTCTTCCCATCTCTTTTGACATCATTACCAAGGAGAAAAAGAAAATCCTTATCGTAGAAATTGGTAAAGAGCTTTTGTGGCGTAATTGATCCACTGCTGTTGTCAAGAGTTGTAATCTGAACTTCTTTGGCAGACACATCATATGTCCATATTGTTGCTCCGTCACAGAAAATCTCCTGTCCGGTTATGCTCACTTTGTATTTCACACCTTTCATCATAACTGTGCCAGTCTTTGTACCCTGTACTTTTCCAGAGCCATTCTCGATTTTAAGCGTAAACCCTGCTTTTACGCTTTTAAATGTTTTGAATTTCGCGCTAACAGCGTCGAGGAGTTTTTTTGCTTCAGGATCATTAGCTACCTTAACTTTAGGAGCCTGTGCAAATGAATTTAAAGCAAATACTATAAGGATAAAAGACAAAACCTGCTTGATCATAAAGCTTGTGTTATAATAGATGCAAAGAAAAGATTATTCTATTGATTTTAGATACTGCTCCAGTTCATATTCAGACTTAAATAACACTTCCCGTACCTTACTGCCTTTACTGGGACCAACAATTCCGGAAGCTTCAAGTTGATCCATCAGTCTGCCTGCTCTGTTATAGCCAAGTTTTAGTCGCCGCTGGATCATGGAAGTTGAACCCATTTGATTCTGAACAATCAAGGTAGCTGCCTCACTAAAGAGGGGATCTCGGCTCAGCAAGTCTACCTCCCTATCTTCCATTTCTTTTTCATCAATCACCTCGGGGAGTTCAAATGCAGAAGGATAGCCCTGTTGTTCTCCAATAAACTCAGCCACTTTCTCTACTTCCGGGGTATCAACAAACACACATTGAACCCTTGTAACCTCACCTTGATAGGATACGAGCATATCACCCCTTCCAATCAACTGTTCAGCACCCCCTATATCGAGGATAGTCCGGCTATCTACCTTTGATGAAACTTTGAATGCAATTCGTGCAGGGAAGTTGGCTTTAATGGTTCCCGTAATAATATTAACTGAAGGTCTTTGAGTAGCTACAATGAGGTGAATTCCAATAGCCCTTGCAAGCTGTGCAAGGCGGGCTATGGGCGTTTCTATTTCTTTTCCTGCTGTCATGATAAGATCAGCAAATTCATCTATAACCAACACAATGAAGGGCAAGAATTTATGTCCTTTTTGAGGATTCAGCCTTCGCGAAGCAAACTTTTCATTGTATTCACGGATATTCCTGCAGCCGGCATCTTTGAGGAGGTCATAGCGTTCGTCCATTTCAATACACAATGCATTGAGGGTATTAACTACCTTTCTGGTATCTGTGATGATGGCATCGTCATCACCAGGCAATTTGGCCAGAAAATGTTTCTCTATGATCCTATACAAACTCAATTCAACCTTTTTGGGATCTACCAGTACAAATTTGAGTTGTGAAGGGTGTTTTTTGTACAAAAGCGAAACGAGAATGGCATTCAATCCTACTGACTTTCCCTGTCCGGTTGCACCGGCCATCAGCAGGTGAGGCATTGTAGCCAAATCAACAATAAAGTTTTCATTGTCAATCTTTTTTCCTAGGGCAATAGGAAGTGCATGGTCATTCTTCTGAAACTTTTCTGAAGCCAGTAATGACCGCATCCCAACAATACTTTTTTTAACATTGGGTACTTCAATCCCGATAGTACCCTTTCCGGGGATGGGAGCAATTATCCTGATTCCCAACGCTGATAAGCTCAATGCGATATCATCTTCGAGATTTTTTATTCTGGAAATTCTGACACCCGCAGCAGGCACAATTTCATAGAGTGTAACGGTTGGGCCAACTGTAGCAAAGATTTTCTGAATATCTATATCGTAATTCTTGAGGGTTCGCATGATCTGATTCTTATTAGCTTCCAGTTCATGCTGATCCATTACTATTTTCTCACCAGAATGTTGAGCAAGCAGGTCGAGAGACGGATACTTATAGCTTTTTAAATCGGCTATCGGGTCATATTTAGGGGTTCCTAATACAGATACAGGTTCTTTTATGACTGGCACAACAGGTTGAGCTGGGATAGACTCAAGCGGTAATAATCCCGGTGCTGCTACAGCCATATCCAATGGCAAATCATCTGCAGGCGTGAAGACCTCAACCGGCGTGTGTGCCGTTTTATGCACCAATTCAAAAGGTGCATCATTTTCAATGTCTGCAGTAACTATGGTTTTTGCCGGTGACTGTACATGTCTTACCGGCACATGTGTGTTGCCAGGCGTTGTAAGGTCGAGCCTTGGTTGAAGGTCTTCCGGCAATACATCTTCCTCCAAAACTGGGGGAACACCATTTTCAGGTTTTCTGACTGAACTGCTTTGAACCGGCCATACCAGAGAAGGATTAAATCTCCAGATACCATAGGCTATAACAGCAAAACAAATTAACGCAAGCGTTCCATACCAGCCAAGTACGGCAACAAGCCAAGCAGAAATAAATTTACCAAAGGCGCCACCCCAATTGAAACTAGCTTGTGCACCAAAAAAAGATGCACTAACACTTATAACTACAAGACCTACAATTAAATACCTGAGATTACGGGGAACAGAAAAAATAGTCTTTTCAAACACCAGGTTTACGCCCAAAACAAATAGTAATGAACAAAAGAGATATGACGCTATACCAAATCCAAACTCAATAAAAACAAAAGCCATGTAAGCGCCAAGGCTTCCCAACTGATTGGCAATTTCAAGGTCATTGGGCAACAAAATTTTTATACCGCTATCCCTGATTTTATCCTGATCTTCCGTCCAGGTGAACAAATACGATGTAAAAGCAACAAAAAGGAATAGACAAAAAAACAACAGGCTTATACCCAGGATTTTGAATGTTCGCTCGTCCTTCAAAAGAGCAGCTACTTCAACAGCTTCCTCCTTTTCAGTTACCAGCTTTTCAGGATTTTCCACTTTATTGGAAATGCGCTTTTTCGTAGCCATTGGGTTTGAGAGGTTTATTGATATCCACCACCGGACAGATCTCTCAAAAATACGTTATATTTTACTCAGAATCCCTTTCGGCTTGCAGAGAAGCCGGAACTGACAAAAACATATATAGCCAGCCAAGCATAAAGAATATCCCTCCAACTGGCGTTATCAAGGCCAACGCAAATGGCTTTTCAAGCTCCAAAAGCTCCATAAATACCCTGGCATATATTGATCCTGAGAAAAGCACTACGCCCACTATAAAAAAATATCCAGACAACTGCATTTTTTTATTCTTATAGTGCCTGTACATAATGCCAGCACAAAGTATAGCAAGGGCATGAAACAACTGATAATAGGTGGCTGTCTGAAAGCCAGAAAACGTATCAGGTAAAAGCAGTGGCTTAAATAGATGGGTACCAAATGCACCGAGTACAACACCGGTCAAACCCATAATTGTTGCAGCTTTAAAAAAGAGCCTGTGTATGTAAGATTTGTTCATGTAATTCCTGAACGGAGATTGAGGGATTTGTGATTTTCAAATTTGATTGCCTGTAATATACATCCCTGTCATTTAGTCTTTGTTCAACTTGATTTTTCAATTCAGTTTCACTTAAGCCTGCAACCAATGGCCTGGTTACTTGTTCCCCGATAAGTCTTTTAACAAGAATATCTACATCAGGGGCAATCCAAACCGTTATCCCATGTTCATTCATCCATTCCATATTATGATTAAAACATGGAGTTCCACCACCACATGACAAGACCCCGAAAATAGTGAATTTATGATCGATATTTATCATATGTGTTGAAAAAAATGTAGGAATTGTGCGTAAAATCCGAGATTCACACGCACGGAAATGAGACTCCCCTTTTAATCTAAAGATTTCCGTAATGGTCATGCCCTCTTCAGCTTCAATAAGTGCGTCCAGATCTGCAAAAGGAACTCCCATTGCTGATGCAAGTAGTTTACCATAATGGGTCTTCCCTGACCCCATGAACCCTACCAAAAAAATCACAGTCTTGTTTGCCATTGGAATTCAATTTTTATAATGAGCCTCCGGTTTATTTACAAATATTATTGCTGTTCAATTATTGCTATTCACTCCGACTTAATCTTGATTGAAAAGATTTTGCGCGGTAAAAATAATCCTAATTCGCCTCATAGATAATTGATTCCTTTGGGGCATCATTTTAATATAATCTTGCACCCTTGAAAACTATGATTAATTTTGTTTTACAACAGCATACGAAGTGAATGTTTTGAAAGAAGATATGGATTTACAGGAACAGTATGAGTTCTTCCTTCAGGAAGAAAACCT
>JBDLTO010000101.1:0-8045 GCA_039805815.1 Bacteroidota bacterium
CAACAGCAAAGCCTTTGCTCCCCGATCTGCTGCACTGATGAATGGACTGAGCTCGCCTGCAGATCATACAAGTATGGGTGGTCTGATGCTTGCACTGGGAGAGGATAAAAGAAAGCTGGGCATTCTGGCCAATGTATCATCACATGGTTCAACTCAGGCCACAGGATATTATGAAATGGACAGCCTCATGAGGATTGTTCCGGTTTCCGACACTGCCGCTGCAAACATGATCAGTGGGAAAGTAAGCATCCCTGCACAAGTTGTAACCATGGAACCTGCATCTGTTTTATTGGTTGATGGGGCAGGACGCAGGTGGAGGTTACCCAAAGGTGATGAGCTGTATAAGGGATTGGCAGATCAGCAGGCATTGCGCATCTGCAGGGAAGTGGCAACCGAAAGAGACCTGTTCAATTGCGCTGGTACCTTCTATGAACTCCCATCTGAAAACGCGGATGGCTTTGCCAAGATCAGGCCTGTCACTACACACGGATTGCGAATCAATGATTATGCATCCTTCAGAGGGATGCTGGTGATGACTGGCATTAATCCGGAAAAGGTTGCTGCAAACAAACATATTTTTGTTTCGGCAGACAAGCAGGCAGCGGTTTGGGCAGGTGTGATTGATGATCTCTGGAATATGGGTAAGCCAACAGGTAAAGGTGGTCCCTGGTTAAACAGTGCCGTGAGCGCAGGTGTTACTTCAGATCCTTACCTTTTCGGCGGTTACGACAAACGCAGTGTGGCCTTATCTCACCAGTCCTCATCAGCAATTGATTTCACCATTCAATTGGATGCTACTGGTGATGGGGTTTGGTATGATTACAAAACGGTGTCGGTTCCAGCCGGTAAAACCATCCAATATCAATTTCCCGATCAGATTCAGTCAAAATGGATCCGACTGGTCATCAATCAAAGTGCAACAGTGTCAGCTCAATTTGATTATAAGTAAATCAGTTTGAGATTGATTAATTTCAAGGATTAATTTGAATACTAGACCGATGAAATCAATCTTCTCAAAGGCACGGTTGGTTGCCGTACTTGCTATATTATTGGCTGGGCACACGCGCGGTCAGGAAATTTATGTTTCACCGACTGGTAATGACAATGCTTCCGGAACAAGAGAAAAGCCTGTGGCAAGTTTCGCAAGGGCACAGGAAATGGTGCGTAAATCTGTTGCTTCAACTGCAAAGGTCATTTTTTTAAAGGGTACCTATTACCTGCCCGAAACAATAAAATTTACGGCTGACGACAGCAAATCATCTGTTGTTTACATGGCCGAAAAAGAAGGATCTGTTGTGATCAGTGGTGGCAAACAACTGCATTTGCAATGGACTAAATCTGCAAGGGGTTGGTATACGGCAGCCATTCCTTCTGGCAATACCATTGATCAGTTGTACATCAATGGTGTGCGGCAGCGCATGGCCCGCTTTCCGAATGCTGTGGAGGGGAAAAATGTTTTTGACACATGGGATTTAAGCCACAGCATCAAAGTTGATTCAGTACGTGACCCGCTAAGAAAAGAAAGAGTTGCCCAATGGCAAGATCCTGAAGGCGGATATATTCATGCCATGCATACGGCACTCTGGGGAGATATGCATTGGCTCATCAAAGGGAAAAATGCAAGTGGAGAACTTCTGGAAGAGGGAGGATGGCAGAACAACCGACCTTCGCCCAAGCATCCGGCATATCGCATGGTAGAAAATATCTTTGAAGAATTGGATGCGCCTGGAGAATGGTTCTACAATGAAAAAGAAGAAAGGCTATATTATATTCCCGCAAATGGTGTTGACATCAGTAAAGCAAAAGTTGAAATTGTAAGACTCAAGCACCTTATTGAATTCAATGGCTCAAAAAAAACTCCTGTATCCAATATTGAACTGAAAGGTTTTGTTTTCAAACATGCCGCCAGGACCTTCATGGAAAACAAAGAACCGCTGTTGCGGTCAGACTGGACCGTTTACCGTGGCGGTGCGGTTGTGTTCGATGGTGCTGAGGGTTGCAAGATTACAGATTGTGAATTTGATCAAGTTGGCGGCAATGCGATTTTTGTAAACAAGTACAATCGGAACTTGTCTTTCACTGGATGTTATATCCATCATGTAGGTGCCAATGGCATTGCATTTGTGGGTGATCCACAGTCGGTGCGAAGCCCTTTGTTTCGTTATGGTAATCAGGATTTTTCTGCCATCGATAGAACACCTGGTCCCCAAACAGACGAATATCCGTATGATTGCAGGGTGGAGGATTGCCTAATTACCATGACTGGCCGGGATGAAAAGCAAACAGCTCCCGTGCATATTTCGATGTCGCACAAAATCACCGTTAGTCATTGCTCTATTTATGATGTGCCGAGGGCAGGAATCAATATCAATGAAGGGACTTTTGGCGGACATATCATTGAGCATAATGATGTTTTCAATACAGTGCTTGAAACAGGAGACCATGGCAGTTTCAATTCCTGGGGAAGAGATCGGTATTGGACGCCAGACATCAATGCTTCAGTGCCGGAAGTTGTGAAAGATAAAAGCTTTCCCTTTTTGGATATGCTTGGTCCCAATATCATCCGCAACAATCGTATACGTTGTGATCATGGATGGGATATAGATTTGGATGACGGATCATCCTGGTACCGCATCTACAATAATTTGCTTTTACATGGCGGATTGAAAATGCGCGAAGGGTTTGACAGGATTGCAACCAATAACATCATCATCAATAACGGACTCCATCCGCATGTTTGGTATCCAAACAGTGGTGATGTGTTCGCAAGGAATATCGTTTTCAAGGCATACAGTCCCGCATTGATGAATAAAGGCATTGCTGCCAACGGTAAATGGGGGAAGTCACTTGACTCTAATTTTTATGTTGCCAGTGAAGAGACGATTAGGAAATTTATGGTCAATGGCTGTGATTCCAATGCTATTGCCGGCGATGCAGGGTTTGTAAATCCTGTTCAGGGAGATTATGGTCTTAATCAATCTTCAAAAGCACGCTTGATTGGATTCAAGCCCTTTGCCATGGATGCTTTTGGTGTGAGAAAGGCATCTCTCAAGGCAATTGCCAAAACACCTGTTTTTCCTGAAGTTAATAAGGTGGCGAATTCCGAACAGTTGATCAATGGCCGCAAATATTCACTATGGGCAGGTGCTAAGCTTTGGTCGCCACGGGGAGAGGAATTTTCTGCTTTTGGTATCAGCTTTTCCAGCACAGGGGTTGCTCTTGATGGAATTGCAGAACAGTCGATTGGTTATGGTATGGGGTTCAGAAATGCAGACTTGATCCAGTCAGTAAACAAAATAGCCATCGCCAATGCTGATGACTTTAAGGGCTATCTCATGAAGTATAAAAATACAAACGAACATCAGTTTGAGATCATCAGGAATCAAAAGAAAATACAGTTGGTTATTGTTGATGTATTGCCTGAAATGCGCGACTGAACCTTCGAGCTTTCTGCAATAAACTCAAGTACCTATTGGCCTGTCAGTCCCCAAAATTTATCTATCTATAGTTAACGATTGCGAAAACGCTTTCGATACATAATTGCATGATCTCCATTCTCCGCTTGGGTATCCTATTTCCTTTTTATAATACATTCAATTGTCTACGTAAATACAGATAGGTATAAAATGTATTTACGCGACCGAACACTTAAACAATTGCAGTATGAAAAAAAAGAGTTTTTTAGGTTTTTTGATTTTCACGGTATTCCTATTTTGTTGTACGGTTGATGTGCGATCTCAGTCAACTGTCATCAGGGGGACAATCAAAAATGAAATAGGCAGTGCCTTGGAAAATGCTTCTGTACAAATCAAGGGTTCTGCATCAGGCGTAGTAACCAATGCCTTGGGCGCATTCGAACTGTCCGGAAAAAATGGAGATGTCCTTGTAGCTACAGCTATCGGATACCAGCCATTTGAAGTGGTGTATAATGGCAGTCCGCTGAATATCTTGCTCAAAGTGCAGACGGCAGATCTGGATCAAGTGGTGGTGGTTGGCTACAGTCGCCAGAAGAAAGTAAACCTTACCGGTGCTGTTTCAGTGGTAAGCGGACAGGAGCTGGCAAAGCGTCCTGTTTTCAATACCACTGTAGCCCTTCAGGGAGCTTTGCCAGGTGTAACCGTTTCCCAGTTCAATGGTGTTCCAGGATCTGAAGCGCAGATACGCATCAGGGGATTGGGTACGCTTGGAAGCAATGAGCCCTTGATTTTGATTGATGGGGTGGTAGCCTCATTTGGTGATGTGGATCCCAACAATATCGAGACGATTTCCGTATTGAAAGATGCCGCCTCTGCTTCAATTTATGGTTCAAGGGCTGCCGGTGGTGTTATCCTGATCACCTCCAAAAGAGGTAAGTCTGGCAAGATGAAAGTGGATTATGATGCTTTCTATGGATTCCAACGTCCGGTTGATAAACCGAAATACCTGTCAGCTACAGATTTCATGAAGTTGTACAATGAGGCTTTGACCAATGAAGGGGCAGCTCCCCGTTTTACAGAGGCCTATATCAATGGTTATGCCGACAGCAACAGAGTTAATCCTGATTTGTTCCCCAACACTGATTGGCAGGATGTAACGCTGACTAATGGATTGCAGCAGCAGCACAATATTACACTGAATGGAGGCAGTGATAAGCTGCGGTTACTCGCAGCATTGAATTATATGGATCAGAATGGTATCGTTAACAATTCTGGATTTAAGCGTTATAGTTTCAGGTTAAACGCGGATTACAAAGTGAACGAAAAATTGAATTTTCAGTTTGATGTGAATTTGCGGAAAGAAAATTTCAGTACCCCAGCTGTTGGTTATGGCAGTCTTTTTTATCAGATGTATAGGGTGCCACCAATTTATGCAGCCAAATATTCTGATGGTTCATGGGGTCCAGGTTGGGAGGGCGGCAACTCATTGGCTTGGTCTCAAGCCTCTGGTATCAACGCCACAGATGCCACCAATGCATTGATCAACCTGCAAGCGAATTATACGCCTGTCAAAGGGTTGAATCTCAATTTCAATTATGCTCCAAAATATTTTACAGATTATACGGTGAACAACACCCGTAAAATCGATTACTACAATTTTGTTTCGAAAGCGTTATTCTTGAGCAGTCCTAATAAGAGCAGTCTTTCCAATTCCACCAACAACAACCTGACCAATTATTTGAGGTTTCAAGCTACTTACAGTAAGTCCTTCAACTGGTTAGAGATGAATCTACTGGCGGGTGCGGAACAGACAGACAGTCGTTCACAGGGCTTTAATGCCTATCGCGAGCTCACGCTGTTTCCTGAATTGGTACAACTGAATTCTTATCCTTCACTCAACCAGAACCTTGGCGGCTATGGTAATGCCTGGGCTTTAAGGTCTTATTATGGAAGGGCCAATTTTGTTGCCAAAGACAAATACCTGTTGGAGATCAATTCCAGGTATGACGGATCTTCACGCTTCGCTTCAGATTTTAAGCGCTATGGTTATTTTCCTTCCTTCTCTGCAGGCTGGATTCTTTCCAAAGAAAATTTCATGGATAATGTCGGTTTTCTCTCTTTACTAAAATTAAGGGCATCCTATGGTGCATTGGGTAACCAGAACATCGGCAATTATCCCTATATCTCATCACTTAGCCTTGGTCAGGGGGTGTTCAATGGCAATATAGTAAGCTCTGCAGCCCAACTCATTGCGGCAAACAGGGAGATTACCTGGGAAGCCACCAAGGTTTTGAATCTTGGTGTAGACGCTACTTTGTTGAATAACAAGTTGTCTTTTGAATTTGATTACTATATCAAGAAGACAGATGATATCCTGCTAACCCTGCCCATTCCTTTGACAACAGGATTGAGCCCCGCAGTTCAAAATGCAGGAAGGGTTGATAACAAAGGATGGGACCTGAATGTGCGTTACAATGACAAAATCGGTAAGGACTTCAACTACGGGATAACTGCAGTATTATCTGATGTAAAAAACCGTGTAGTAGACCTCAAAGGTACTGGTCCTTACATCGGTGGTTTCCAGATTACACAGGTAGGTCAGGAGATGGGATCCTTGTTCGGATTTGAATCCGCCGGTTTGTTCAAAACAGCTGAAGAGATTGCCGGACATGCCAGGCAATTTGGTGCACTGAAACCAGGCGACATCAAGTATGTAGACCAAAATAAGGATGGTGTAATTGATGCCAATGACAGGGTGATTATGGGTAGCAGGATTCCACGCTACACATACAGTCTCAACCTTTTTGCGGAATACAAAGGATTTGACCTCACGGTGTTTTTCCAAGGTGTTGGCAAATGGAACGGATATCAGAACGTTGATGGTGCATGGGCATTTCATAATGCGGGAAGTGTTCGCGATATCCATCTGGGAAGGTGGAGCCCTACAAAAACCGATGCTGAAAATGCTAAAGCCACCTACCCGCGTTTCTTTGTTGCGCAACAAAACAACCAGCAGAATTCCAGCTATTGGGTGGATGATGCATCCTATCTGAAAATGAAAACAGTGGTTATTGGGTATACATTTTCCAACAAGGTGCTGAACAAATCACCCTTTTCCATGGCAAAGGTTTATGTGAGCGGACAAAACGTCTTTTCTTGGGATAAGGTACCCGGATATGATCCGGAGACTCCGCTCGGTGGACCATCGAACTATCCCCAAGTGGCTTCATTCGTAGCCGGTATCAAAGTGAGCCTGAAGTGATTCCATTCATCCCGTTAAAATCAACACAATGAAAAAATATATTTTACCGATTGTCATGATAGCATTCACCATGGTTGGATGCAACAAAGACTACCTCGATCGTTTTCCAGAGGATTCTCCCAACAGTAGCACATTCTACAAGTCAGGCGATGAGCTTGTTCTTGCCGTGAATGCTGCCTATGCAAATCTGAGTTTTCAGCAACAGTATTTCCCCTTTCACATGATGCTCGACGCAACCGCTGATGTCATGTGGTTCAGACCGAATGATGATATTCAAGCAATCGGACTCGGACAACATACTCCCAATACCGGGATTATCAGGAGCATTTGGTCAACCTATTATGTTGGTATTGCCAAGTGCAACAGCCTGCTGGAAAATATGGATAAGGCTAAAGTAGTGACCTCAGCTGCCTTATTGACAAGGGTGGAAGGTGAAGCCAGGTTTCTTAGGGCCTATTACTATGGTCAGCTGATTGCGCTGTATGGTGACGTTCCACTGATCAGCAAAACTTTACCTGCAACAGAATCTTTCGTTGCAAGAACCCCCAAAGCGCAGGTATTTGATTTTGTAATGAAAGAACTGGACGATGCGGCGTCGAAGCTGCCTGTTTCTTATACCGGACTGGATGTTGGCAGGGCAACAAAAGGTGCTGCATTGGCCGCCAAGGCAAGGTTTGCACTTTACAATGAAAAGTATGATGTTGCTGCAGCTGCAGCGAAAGCAGTTATGGATCTTAATTACCACAGCCTCTATCCCAATTACAGAAACCTCTTTACTTATGCAGGAGAGAATTCAAGGGAGTCTATTTTAGCTTTTGATTTCAAGCAAACCGTAAGGACTGCTGCCTATTCACAGGGCAATCAGGCCAGGCTTGCTGGTGGTTTTTCTACACTTATTCCAACAAGGGCGTTGGCAGACAGTTATGAGTGTATAGATGGATTGACAATCGACAAATCTCCTTTATACAGAACAGCAGACATTTACAAAAATCGTGATCCCAGAATGAGGCATACGATTTTGGGTGAAGGGGATACCTGGTTCGGCAATGGGGGAATTACCTACAACATTACTTTCCATCCAGATAGTGCAACTTGCACGCGTTATACTCCCGGACCAATCGCTAAAATTTCTAATACAGAAGTCACCAATGCTTTTTCTTCTTTTTCAGGCATGGTACTGAAAAAATATATTGATCCGGCTGACCTGGTGCTGAATACACAATCTGAACTGGCATTCATGCTGATTCGTTATGCTGAGGTTTTGCTGACTTATGCTGAAGCCAAGATAGAGTTGAACCAAATTGATGCCAGTGTGGTGGATGCCATCAACCAGGTTAGGGCCCGCGGATATGGTGTGGCAGCAGCTG
>JBDLTO010000102.1:0-3156 GCA_039805815.1 Bacteroidota bacterium
ATATTTTTCTTTTTTGGAAGAAATAAACCCTTTTTACACCATTGTTAACATATCCTTTGGTTACATGCCCTCAGCGTATAGCTATCTTGCATATCCAAATAAAGCCAATGCTTCCCTCAAATGCAAAGTTCCGGACCATTTTATGGCTGGTTTTTTTCTTTTTCTCACTTTCCAATGCTAAAGCTCAAAATCGGTTCGGTGTAAACGGACAAATTACTGATACTGTTGAAAAAAAGCCTGTCTGGCAGGCGAGTGTTATCCTGCTGCAGGCAGCTGACTCAGTTTTAAAGGCATCAGTTCGCACTGACCCATCAGGCAGGTTTACAATACCTCCTCAACTGAAAGGGAAGTACATCATTCAGGTTTCGTATCCGAAGTATGCAGATTACGTGGCTTTTTTAGAATTGGACAAAGATGTTGAACTGGGACAGATTCCACTTATTTCTGCATTTTACTTGTTGAAAGAAATAGTAATCAAAACTCCAGCATCTGCCATCCGAATCAAAGGAGATACAACCGAGTTTATCGCAGATAGTTTTAAGGTTACGCCCAACTCAGATGTACAGGAACTGCTTCGTAAAATGCCTGGTTTTCAAATCAATGCCAAAGGGGAAATAACTGCGCAGGGTGAGAAAGTACAGAAGATTCTCGTTGATGGCGAAGAATTCTTCAGTGATGATCCTGCAGTTGTTACAAAAAATCTCAGGGCTGATGCCGTGGAAAAAGTTCAATTATTCGATAAAAAATCCGATCAGGCCGCTTTTACGGGTATTGAAGATGGTGAGCGTACAAAAACGATAAACCTGCAGATTAAGGAAGAAAGTAAAAAAGGATTTTTTGGTAAGCTTGAGGGCATGTCGAATTTCAACCAATATGCAAGTGGCAAACTTATGGCCAATGCTTTTAAAGGCAAGCGTAAAGCCGCAGGTTACATCACCACTTCCAACACGCAGTTTGAAGGCTTAAGTTGGGAAGAAGACCGCAATTTCAATGGAAGTGGCAATACTGTAACTGAAGTGCTGGAAGATGGGGGAATGATGATCATGAGTCAAAGTGACGGCGATTATGGTGATAACAAAGGACTTCCGCAACAACAAACTGCAGGTGGATTTTATGGCGATAAATGGGGTAAAATATCAACTGGTAACTCTGGGCAGTATCAGCGTCTGCAAACTTCAGTTGCAGGTAGTAATTTTACCAGAAGTCTGCTTGATGGATTCTCTTTCGATAATACCACCACGAGTACCCAACAAATGGATAAGAAAAGATACAAATTTAGTACAACCAATGAGTGGGGTACAGATAGTACGGGACTATTTAAAGTCATATTAAAAGGACGTCAGGTACTGAAATCATCCAGTGCTGATTATGACGGGCAATCTTTGTTGAATGCATCAACTTTAGTGAATACTTCAATGAGAAGTATTTCCAACCAGGAAGATGAAAAGTCTGCTATCGCAAATCTTTCTTTCAGAAAGAAACTTAGTAAAAATGGCAGAAGCTTTAGCCTCACTGCCGATTTTGATTTCAATAACACTAATCAGGATGGATCACTCAAGGCTGAAAATACTTTCTTTGAAAATGGCCAGCCTACTCGGATTGAACTAGTTGACCAACAAAAAGATGCAAATCAAGTTAAATCTGTTGTGAACACGGCAGCTGTTTTTACAGAACCGTTGTCAAAAAAATCATTTTTAATTTTCCGCTATGGATTACTAACAGGAGGCAATGATGCTGCTCGCAATACGTTCGCAAAAGATGCATCTGGTTCTTATAAGAACGTAGTAGATTCTTTAAGCAACCACTTTATTTTCAATACCCTCAACAACAATGGTTCACTCAGCTACCGCTTTGTGGAGAAGAAAATCAATTTTGTAATAGGAGCGGGACTTGGTAAGGTTAATTACCGAACAAAAGATGTTGAGACATACAAATCTAGTGCGGTTGCGTTTACTAATTTCCTGCCAACATTTGCTTTCACATATAAACCCAAACAGCAACGAAATTTTAACGTTACATACAATGGATCTCCAGTCAATCCAACTTTGCAGCAGATCCAACCACTGATAGACAATACAGATCCCTTGCGTATCAATATCGGCAACAGCGAGTTGGTTCAAGGGTTTAATAATAAGGTCAATTTCAGGTGGAGTGATTTCAAGGTTTTGAAAAGCAGGTATATCGCTTTCAGTGGTGCCATTTCCAATACTGCAGGCGCAATAACCGGTAGCACTGAAGTAAGTGCTGATGGCAAGACAGTTTCGAAGTTCGTCAATGCCGATGGGCTGTTTGATTATAATGCCGATTTCACATATGATATGGAAGTGTATAAGGGAATTCATGCCGGTTTTTCAATCAGTCACAACTTCAACCGCTACATCAACTTCGTGAACGGCTTGAAAAATACCAACGACAACCGCTCCAATAATTTTTCGATCAACCTCAATTACTGGGGAGATAGGTGGTACAGTTTTTATGCCAATATCAATGCCAGTCAGAACAAATCCCTTTCCAGCATACAATCCTCCAACCCAACCAAGTACTTCAGCTTGAATGGTTATGGAAGCGTGTCACTGAAGTTCAAAAAAATCAAGACCTATATAGACCTCAATACCGAAGCGAGGGTTTATGGCAAGTCTGCTGCATTTGCACAGAGTCAAAATGTTTACCTATTCAGTCCAACCCTCAAGAAAGTTGTCACCAAAAATGATGCCTTGGAAGTGAAGGTTTCCGTATTTGACCTTTTCAACCAAAATGCAGATATCAATCGCAACATCAGCAGCAATTTTATTTCAGAAAGCATCAACAACACCATCAGGAGATATGTGCTGTTTGGAATGGTATACAATTTCAAAAACAAATCTGCATCAACCCCAAGCAAATGAAACGCAGCCAATTCAATATACTTTCCGGGTACCTCGTTTTTTTGCTGCTCCTGACGCAAGCCAGTCAGGCACAGCAAATGTTCATCAGTTCAGGCCGATTAACATTTGAGAAGAAGACTGCCCAACTATCGCTTTTTGAATCCATTGTTGATGAAGGGGAAAACATTTTTATTGATGAACTCAAAAAGAGTCATCCGAAGATTGTAACGGATTATTACACCCTAGACTTCAATACAAACGGTTCATTGTTCCGTCTAGAGAAAGAAGTTCC
>JBDLTO010000103.1:0-5152 GCA_039805815.1 Bacteroidota bacterium
AAGTAGGTACCCTAGTAGGCATTTTACTGAACAAACGTTTTGCAGTAACCGGCTTCGACAAACAGATACCCTCCCAGCATCCCGGCTTTGATTGCATTCAGGGTGATATCAACGACCTCACCCTGCTCAATAAAACCATCCCGCTGTTTGATGGTGTCGTCTCCTGTATGCCCTATAACCTCAACCTGCCCATCGCCCGCATTGCCCACGCCCATGGCGTACATTATTTCGACCTCACAGAAGACGTACCCACCACCCAGGCCATTCTGGAAATGTCTACCACCGCCAAAGGGGTGATGGCGCCACAGTGCGGACTGGCACCGGGTTTGATTGGCATCATCGGTGCAGACCTTGCCAAGCGTTTTACCAAACTGCGTGACATTGAACTGCGTGTTGGCGCATTACCGCGCTATCCAAACGGACTCCTCGCATACTCCTTCACCTGGTCGCCAGCGGGTGTTATCAATGAATACATCAACGACGCGGAAGTCATCCACAACGGGGTAAGGAAGATGGTGCCTTCGTTAGACGGACTGGAAAGCATAAATATTGAAGGACGTGATTACGAAGCTTTCAGCACTTCAGGCGGACTGGGAACGATGTGCGAAACCTATGCCGGCAAAGTGGATACCCTCAACTACAAAACCATCCGCTACCCAGGCCACGCCAAACTGATGCGCTTCCTGTTGTATGAACTGATCCTGAAAGACAAAAGGGAACTGACTGAAGAAATCCTCACCGAAGCCAAACCTCCCGTTGCTGAAGATGTTGTATTGGTATACGCAGTAGTGGAAGGATGGAAGGGTGATGCGCTGGCAAGGGAAGAATATTACCGCTCCTTTCAGCCCATCATTGTCAATGACAGAACCTGGAGGGCCATCTCATGGACCACCGCCGCATCCATTGCAGCAGTAGTGGAAATGGTGGCTGATGGCAACCTACCGCAACAAGGCTTCATCAAACAGGAAGAAATCAATTTCAACGCCTTTCTGCAAACACAGAACGGACAATTGTTTACAGCATAAAATTATACAATGGAAAAGCTACAAGAACTACAGATTGTCATGGATGCGCTGATGAGCCAATACAGTGCCCGGGTTCCAGATGTAAATAAAATTGTGGATGCCATGATCAGTGAGGGTATCATTTCCAAAGCGGCTGACATCCAAAACGACCATATTGCCTTCCGAACACTGGGTGTAGCACATCTGGGAATCACTTCACTGGAAAAGATCTTCCTTCATTATGGTTACACCAAGCGAGAACACCTCAACTTCGAATCCAAAAAGCTCGATGCCTACTGGTATGCCCCGCCCGCACCTCAATTTCCACGTATTTTCATCAGCGAATTGCGGGTGCATGAGCTGAGCGAAAAAGCACAGGAAATACTCAGGTCTTACACCAATGAAGTAAAAAATGATCCGGTAGATGACCTCAACCTGAATGACCCCAAAGCTGTGGGAGCATTCCTGCATACCAGTTTATGGCATCTACCCACCATTGAAGATTATCAGGCACTCCTCGCTGAATCTGAATATGCATCCTGGGTTATCTACAACCGGTACTACCTGAACCATTACACCATCAGCTTACACCACCTCCCTGAAGCATACAACACCTGTGAACAGTTCAACGATTTCCTGGAAAGCATTGGCATCAAACTGAACGACTCGGGCGGCAAGATCAAAACCAGTCCGGACGGACTCCTCAGCCAGAGCTCAACCGTTGCTCAGGTCATCGAGGCTCCGTTTGCAAACGGACAAACACTGCCCATCGCAGGTAGCTATGTGGAATTCGCAGAACGCAGGGTATTACCTGAGTTCGCGGGCATCGACCGTAAAGACCTGAAGCGGGAACACTTCAGGGATGGTTTTGAAGCAGGCAATGCTGACAAAATTTTCGAAAGCACCTTTACCTCTCAACTCAAAAAGTGAACCATGATTAAAGCGGCACTGGAATCTCTACACATCGAACAACTGAACCCGGGCATCTCAACAGGCACAAAACACTGGCATGGTGGCGGAACGGAAATTTCTTCTATGTCACCGGTTGATGGCTCTGTTATAGGAAAGACAAATCTCCCAACCGAATCAGACTACAACCATGTTATGGAAGCCGCTACAAAAGCGTTTCAGCACTGGCGGCAGGTTCCTGCCCCGCGGAGGGGTGAGATCGTGCGACTGATTGGCAACAGGCTGAGGGAACACAAGGATGCGCTGGGCCAATTGGTATCTTATGAAATGGGCAAAAGCCTGCAGGAAGGCTGGGGTGAAGTGCAGGAAATGATTGACATCTGTGATTTCGCAGTAGGGCTTTCCAGGCAATTGTACTGACTCACCATGCACTCAGAGAGGCCTAACCACCGGATGTATGAACAGTACCACCCCCTGGGCGTAGTGGGCGTCATTTCGGCCTTCAATTTTCCGGTGGCGGTATGGTCGTGGAACGCCATGATAGCCTGGGTCTGCGGTAACACCTGTGTATGGAAACCCTCAGAAAAAGCACCGCTGTCAGCCATCGCATGCCAGCATATTGTTGCCACTGTCTTTGCTGAAGAGGGCATACCAGAAGGTGTTTCCTGTTTGTTAACCGGAGACGCACTCATTGGCAAACTGATGGCAGAAGATCCACGGATACCCCTGCTATCGGCAACCGGCTCCACCCGGATGGGCAAAGCAGTAGCCACTGCCGTAGCAGGAAGGCTGGGAAGAAGTCTGCTGGAATTGGGCGGTAACAATGCCATTATCATTACACCGGAAGCCGACTTAAAACTGGTAGTTCCGGCCGTGGTTTTCGGAGCTGTGGGTACAGGCGGACAACGATGCACCACCACACGCAGGCTGATTGTGCATGAAGCAGTTTATGAGCAGGTGAAGGAAGTATTGGTGAAAGCATACGGACAACTCAAAATTGGCAATCCGCTTGAAGCAGGTGTGCATGTGGGTCCACTCATCGATCAGGATGCTGTCAGTGCTTTCAGTAAGGCCCTGCAACAAGCCACTACAGAGGGAGGCAGATTGCTTACAGGCGGACAAACACTGACAAGTGATCAAAATCATTCAGGATGCTATGTGCAGCCAGCCATCGTAGAGATGCCAACTCAAAGTGCAGTTGTACAGGAAGAAACCTTTGCCCCCATACTCTACCTCCTGCGCTATTCAAGTCTGGATGAGGCCATTGCCTTGCAGAATGCAGTTCCGCAGGGACTCTCCTCAGCCATCTTTACACGCAACATATTGGAAGCTGAACAATTCCTGTCTGTGGCAGGATCAGACTGTGGTATTGCCAATGTCAACATCGGCACTTCAGGTGCAGAAATTGGCGGCGCATTTGGTGGCGAGAAAGCAACTGGCGGCGGCCGTGAAAGTGGTTCCGACAGCTGGAAGGTTTACATGCGTAGACAAACCAATACAATCAACTACGGTACAAGTCTTCCTTTGGCTCAAGGAATCAGGTTTGAGTTGTGATATGCTACAAGTGACAAGTGAAGAGTGACAAGTGACAAGTGAAAAGTGACAAGTTGTCTATGCCTGCAAGGCTTATGCACAATAGTTTAATGCTGGCGTAAACTACGCATCAAGCAATCCGGTGTTTCTGCTAACGATTTTGGATTACGAAATACTCTCCAAGCTGCCCGACTGGTTGCACTCTTTTTCATTCAGACATGAAGGAAATCCTGACATCAAAATAGACGGACTTTCCATGCGACTCATAGAGTTGGGAAAAAGAAGAAAAATGGATAATTTTAACTTGGACAATCCAGTGGACCGCTGGTTGACATTTTTAGCCGAACCTGAAAAACTCATCACCATGCAAAAATTCGACCTTTCTGTTTACCCCAATCTGATGAAAACCGTTGAGATTTTAGACCGGTCTAACATCTCCCTTGAACAACAGATTGCTTACGATAACCACCTCTTTGCCGTTGCAGATATCAACCAGACACGTATTGAAAGTTTTGATAAAGGGTTTGAAGAAGGCCTTGAAGAAGGCTTTGACCTTACCCTAAACTTGATTGATGATTTGGAAAAAGGGGTCCTATCCAATGCAGAACTTGCAGAGAAATATTCAAAATCGATAACTGTAATTGAGAAATTGGCTGTAAAATTCAGATAAATACTTTACTCAATTTTCCACTAAGCCAATTTTTTCAATTGTACTGGGCTGGGTGGTGGAATCGAACTTAATTTCCACCACCCCGTCACCTGCCTGCGGCAGGCAAGCTCATTCGCCTGCACCTTTGGTGCAGTCTCATTCGTGCCACCCCTCCTGTCCAGGAGGGGATTTATTATGACTCGTCCTAAAAAAAGTTTACAGTTTTAGTGATTAATCCTGGCATTGGTTTACAGTTTCTGCCAAGTCCTGTTCTAGGTTTACAAATCTAGGTTTTACTTTGTAATAGTTTTTCTATTTTCGTTCTGTTTTTAGTGATTGTAATGACTGATGTACTTGTTCAGGTGTTAGGTTATTGATACTCATATGTGGCCTGACTCGTCCTAAAAAAGTTTACAGTTTTAATGATTAACCCTGGATTGGTTTACAGGTACATTGCTTGTTGAATGTCGCGAGTTATCTTTGACAGCGTCAATTCACCAAAAGCATGACATTCCTCCTTATCTTTCCGCTCATTTACCTGATGGCTTTTGGCATCAGTATGCGCGGAGTCCTGCAGGGGCGGACAAGAGATTTGCTGATTTTTATCATACTCGGTCTGCCCATCTACACCACAAGTCTCTCAGTGGCTTTTCATTTCGGGGGTAAAACGATTGTTTCGGTGATGCAGCTTTGTAAGGAACTCGTTGTGCTTACAGCAGCAGTAGTGGTGGCACTGAGCATCCGTGAAAAACCCAGATTGCTGCTGGTGGATAAGCTGGTGGGGGCATTCATGCTGCTGACCATCACCTATGCAGTTATTCCGCTCGGAGGATATAGCTTCATTGAGCGATTGGTTGCGCTGAAGGCCTTGAGTTTTTTCCCCTTGCTCTATGCCTTTGGAAGGTTCATGCCATTGGAAACCGTTTACCTGAAAAAAGTATTCACACTCATAGCAGCACTATCATTGGCTGCCGGAGGGGTAGTGTTGCTTGAATGGCTTTTCAACATCCATTTTCAACATTTTAGCGGCTATACCGCTTTCAATAATGCCATCTAC
>JBDLTO010000104.1:0-6974 GCA_039805815.1 Bacteroidota bacterium
CTTACTCTGTACCTGCAGCTGCGCTGAACAAGACTCCATTCGGAGCATTGTCTGTGACTTTCTCTGGTCAAAACCTTTTCTACAATGCACCAAACTTCCCCAAGTATGTGAATTTCGATCCTGAAACTTCATCTCTGGGTGTAAGTAACGTACGTGGTTTGGAATACCTTTCTGGTCCAACTTCCAAGCGTTATGGTGTGAGTGTTAGGGTTTCCTTCTAATCAATTAAATTGATCGACATGAAAATGAAAAAAATATTCATCCTCGTACTCTCGGTGAGCCTTTTGGGTTCCTGTACCAAGAAGCTTGATGAGCTTCTGGTAAACCCTAATGGTCCTACACCTGAGTCTGCGAATGCAGATTTGTATCTTACCCAGCTGCAGCTTAACTTTGCCGGTTTCTTTAACTCGGCTTCAAGCTACGGTATGGAATTGACCCGTCAGAT
This sequence comes from Bacteroidota bacterium, assembly GCA_039805815.1. Lineage (GTDB taxonomy): Bacteria > Bacteroidota > Bacteroidia > Chitinophagales > Chitinophagaceae > Pollutibacter. The sequence goes on from JBDLTO010000104.1 coordinate 446, forward strand.
TGTAATGTACGGACCAACCTATCAGCAAGCTTATTCTCCTCAGTCTTTTGACGGAATTTGGAGCACTGCTTATACTGGAGTTTTCAAGCATGCTAATGCCCTCATTCCAGTTGCTGAAAAAGAAAGAAAGTGGATAGCTGCAGGTATGGCCAAAACAATTAAGGCGTATACCCTTATCACATTGGTTGATATGTTCGGAGATATTCCTTATTCTTCAGCCAACCTTGGATCTGAGAACACAAACCCAACCATCGACAAGGGTTCTGATGTTTATGCTGCTGCCATTGGTCTTCTTGATGCAGCTATTGCTGATTTTCAGAAGTCAACAGCTTTCCCAGGTAGTCAAGATTTGTTCTTTGGAGCTGCCAATGCAACCGGTGCTGCCCGTTGGAGAACGACGGCTAAGTTGTTGAAACTCAGAGCAATCAACAATACCCGTTTGGTGGATGCTGGTGCTGTAGGCAAAATCAATACTTTGTTGGCTGATGCTGACGTAGTAGCTGCGCTGAGTGGAACTGCGAATGACTTCGAATTCAGGTATTCTACCAAGCAAGCTAACCCCAACAGCCGTCACCCCCGTTACAATGGTAACTATTCTGCTGCCGGTTCTGCTGGTGATTACATGGGTGTTTACTTTATGTGGTCTCTTGCTGCAGATAAAGGAACATTTAACAACCAGGAAGTAAGGAACAGTGCTGACCCAAGGACACGTTACTACTTCTACCGTCAAACCACCAACGGTGACGCTGTATCTTCTAATACACTTTCTTGTTCTACTTTCCCTGTTCCTTCACATTATCTTTCGGGTATGCCTTTCTGCCAGTTTGGATTGAGTGCTCAAGGTTTCTGGGGTCGTAACCATGGAGACAACTCTGGTATTCCTCCAGACGGACCATACAGGACAACTGTTGGTATCTATCCTTTCGGTGGTGATTTTGATGCGAATCAAAATCTGAATGTTGGATTGAACCGTGGTGCTCAGGGCGCTGGCATTCAGCCTATATGGCAGGCAGCTTTCACCAACTTCATTGCTGCAGAAGCTGCATTAGCAGGTGCTACAGGTAATCCTAGGGCCAGGCTTGAAGCAGGTGTAAGGGCATCTATTTCTAAGGTTATTGGTTACCCAGCTACAGTTAATGTGAGTGTACCTACCTCATTTGTTCCAGATGCTTCAAGAGTAACAGCATACGTTGACAAGGTTCTTGCACGTTATGATGCTGCAACCACAAATGATGAGCGTATGGAAGTGGTACAGCAGGAATATTATCTCGCACTCTGGGGTAATGGTGTTGATGCTTTCAATAACTATCGCAGAACAGGTAAGCCGGGCAGAATGTCATATACAGTTGCACAAGCTGGTGGTGATATGATTCGCTCGTTCTTTTATCCATCAGTTCTTGTCAACCTGAATAAGAATGTTACCCAAAAAACAATTGACAAGAAGGTATTCTGGGACACCAATCCTGCCATCCTTAAATAATTAGAAACATGAAAAAAATTATCTCATCCGTTTTTTACACAGCCTTGGTTGCTATAGCCATGAGCTCGTGCCAAAAAGGTGAAGTTGTGCAGGATGTCAATTCTCTCGGAATTGGCTCCTATGTAACCCTGGTTAGTGCAGGCAACAACATCATCGATGCCACAAACCTTGCAGGCAGCAAAGTTTCTGCTTCTGTGAAGGAGTATGGTGCTGCACAGGAAAAGTTGATAGTTTATGTGGCGAAAGCTCCTCAAACTAATGACCGTACCAAGTGGAAAAAAATCAAGGAATATCCCAACAATGGTGGTACTTATAACCTTGAGGTTACTGGTCAGGAAATCAGAAATGCAACTGGTGTAACTCCTGGTCCTGGTGAAACATATGTTTTGTACAATCAGGTTGTTACCAAAGACGGTAAGACTTATGATATCGCTAACACCTTGCCTGATTTGGCAACTGTTGGTCAGTATAACTTACGACTTACTTGGAATGCAGTTGTGGTTTGTCCGTTCGTTCCTGCTCAGGCAACTGGTACTTATACAATCAAAACTGATCCATGGGATGGTTCTGCTGGCGAGCAGGTTAATGTAACAGGTGATGCAGGAAAAGCAACCCTTGACCTGATGTTTCCTTATGCAGCTGGTCCCGGTCTTAATCCTGTTGTAGTTACAATTAACCCTACAACTGGTGCTGCTACAGTAGCCAAGCAAACCTATGGTAGCTATGGTGCTGGTTTTGAAAATTTTACTGCTGAAGGTACCGGAGGGTTTTTCTTCTCTTGTACAGGCGGTTTCAGTATCAACCTTACCCACAAGCTTCCTAACGGAACAAATTATGGTACTTATCCATATGCTATTCAGAAGAATTAATCTTCTTTGAAAAGCAACATAAAAAAGCCGCTCAGCAATGAGCGGCTTTTTTATTGCCATAATACTGGCAAATTATATCACTGGGCATTCTTCTTTAACGATAATGTATAAAGTTCATGAAAACATATTTTCAATTTCTGAAAATATTTAACAGCAATAAATTAATTGAAGTAAAATAACGTAATTGAGGCTAGAGTCTGATCTCCTCTTCGTTGTTGTCAAAAAAATGGAATTCCGTCAGATGGTAACTGGTATTTTCTTTTACCGCTATTTTCATATTGTATTTCCAGGCCCATTTGCGGCGTTTTGAGACGATGCCTTTGGTAAGGTAAGCATAGAGTATGGGATGAACTGAAATGTTCAGGAATTTATGTTTCTGTTCGCTGAGGTAACTGATGTTCTTTTCTATTTCATCCTCGAGAACAAGTGTTGAAGCAATTTTTCCGGTACCCTGACAAGACGGACACATTTCCTGAGTATTGATATTTACCTCAGGCTTCATGCGTTGCCGGGTAATTTGCATCAAACCGAATTTTGAAATTGCCAGCACTGCATGTTTAGCCCTGTCAATACGCATAAAGCCTTCCATGGCTTCATGAAGTTTCTTTTTGTTTTCGGGTAACTTCATATCGATAAAATCGACTACAATGATACCACCGATATCCATCAGTCTGAGCTGCCTGGCAATCTCTTCAGCTGCTTCCAGATTTGTTTGTAGCGCATTTTCTTCCTGATTGTTACTGACACTTTTGTAGCCACTGTTGACGTCAATGACATGCAGAGCTTCTGTATGTTCAATAATCAGGTATGCACCACTTGGAAGATTGACGGTTTTACCGAAAGCCCCTTTTACTTGCTTTGTAACTCCTGTATGGTCAAAAACAGATGCAGAGCCACTATAGAGTGATACAATCTCAGCTTTTTCTGGTGATATCTTCTGTATGTAAGCTTTTGTATCCAAATAAAGTTGCTTATCATTAACCACAATTTTATTGAAATCGGCACTCAATAAATCCCGTACAATACTGGTTGTTTTGGTTTGCTCACTGAGAATCTTTGCGGGAGCTACAGCGCCGCTTAGATTTTGTTGGATGGATTTCCATTTGGCAAAGAGGTTGTTGAGATCTTCATGAAGTTCAGCTGTATTCTTACCTTCAGCTGCAGTTCTTACTATGACACCAAAATTTTTAGGTTTGATCGCTTCAATGATTTTTTGAAGACGCTTTCTCTCTTCACCTGAATGAATCTTTCTTGATACAGCTATAATATCATTAAAAGGTGTAATAACAACAAACCTTCCGGGCAGTGAAATTTCACAACTTAGCCTGGGCCCTTTTGCAGCTATAGGTTCTTTTAAAATTTGGACAAGAACATTGGGTTTTTGTCCGAGTACTTCATTGATTTTACCTGTTTTAACTATTTCAGTTTCAACTGTAAAAGATGAAAAATCAGGTTGCCCAGATACTGGTGTGTTTATTGAATGTTGTGTAAATTTCAGTAAGGATTTGGCATACGGACTCAAATCCGTATAGTGGAGAAAAGCATCCTTTTCAAACCCCACATCAACAAATGCAGCATTTAAACCGGGGATTAGCTTTTTGACTTTTCCGAGGTATAAATCTCCAACAGCAAAACTGGCGTCAATTTTTTCATTGTGTAATTCCACCAGCTTCCTGTCCTCCAGCAAAGCAATCTGAACACCCTGTGGTGTTGAATGTATGATGAGTTCCTTATTCAATCGTAACAATATAAATTGTACACAAACAAACAATGCACCCGGATTTTTATATCCAGATGCATGGTTGCTTACCTAAAAATTCAGAGAAATAAATTAAATTATTTTCTTCCTTTCTTGTGACGATTCTTTCTCAATCTTTTCTTACGCTTGTGAGTAGCAATTTTATGACGTTTTCTTTTTTTACCGCAAGGCATAGCCAATAAGTTTAAAAGTGAGTAAATATTATTTCAATGATTTAATCTTCTCCTCAAGGGCTTTCAGAAGTTCCGGATTTGAAACATCTTTTTTCCCCTTTTCATACCATTCCAAAGCTTGTTTTTTGTCGCCTGTTCTTTCATAAAGTTCAGCCAGCAGAAAAACAGCCTCCACATTACCGGGATCCATCTCATTTACCTTGCGGAAACGTTCTATTGCTTTATCATTTTGTCCGGATACTAAACCGCCGTAACCGAGCATAAATTGTGCAAAGACATTGTTTGGATCCCTTTCTGCCACCTCTCTGATTTTGAGAATCCCTTCCATTGGTGCACCTGATGCACCAAAAAAGAAAGTACTTCCAAGACCAACGATGCTAGAATCATTTGCCTGATTCAATTTCAAGGAACGGCTGAAAAGGTCGTTAGCTAAGTTAGCCATCCAGGTTCTCATGCCTGGATCATTCATACCCCTCAGTTCCTCCAACATAGAGTGGGCCGCAAAGGTGAGGTATTTTTCAGAATTTTCCAATTTAGCCTTTTCAGAAAGGTAATAAATGTATGGAATGAATAAACCAACACTATCTCTCCAAAAATTGGAGAGTGATTGAAAATTCTCTTTCCGTTGTGTAACAAGATCTCCCCGTGTTAATGCATCCTCCAATGAAGTAAGGTAAGCCGATTGTGTTGGGGTGATTTCTTTTTTCACTTCACTCATGTAGCCTTCAAAGCTGAAAGCCGCTGCTTGTCCGCCTGCAGGTGCCGCGGCCTGGCCATGATCAGCATGATCTTCATGGGGAGGAGTGAATTTTCCAAAAATAAAAAGCGAGAATAGCAACACTGCTCCAGCACCTGCTGCCATCCATTGTTGTTTTTTCAACATGGGTAATGATTTAAAAAATAGAATTCTGTTTAAGACATTTCATCAGCACCTTCTTCCCGGATTACCGTATCGCTTTCAAGTTTTTTAACCTCCTGCATGAATTCTTTTGCAGGTTTGAATGCCGGGATAAAATGTGCAGGTATCTGTACTGCTGTATTTCTTTTAATGTTCCTGCCAATTTTCGCTGCGCGTTTTTTGGTTATAAATGATCCAAAACCCCTTACATAAATGTTCTCACCTTGGGAAAGTGTTAATTTGATTTCCTTGAACATTGTTTCGAGGGTTACAAGAACATCCACTTTTGGAATATTCGTTTTTTCAGCAATCTTATTGATGAGATCCGCTTTTCTCATGGTGAGGCTTTTTTAGAATTCGACCTTGATTGTCTTAATTTTGTTTATAAATACCTCAAAACGATTCGTTTATAAGGTTGGATTATAAACGCAGCGTTTCAGATAAAATTGCACGAAATTTCACTAATTTCCAAATAAATCAAGTGTAAGTGGTTGAAAAACAACATAAAGTGAATTTTACAAGTGCTTTGAGGTCTTGGCACCTTAACAAAAACAAGAGGTCCATGCCGTGGAAAGAGATCCGTGATCCGTACAAGATTTGGCTTAGTGAAATCATTCTGCAGCAAACCCGTGTTGAACAGGGTTTATCCTATTACAATAATTTTATTACCCATTTTCCAACAGTAAAGGACCTGGCTAATGCTGCAGATGAACAGGTTTTTAAATTGTGGGAAGGTCTTGGATATTACAGCCGTTGCAGAAATTTATTGGCTACTGCGCGCTATATCACCAATGAACTGTATGGTATATTTCCTTCAGACCACAAAGGTTTGCTTGCGCTGAAGGGTGTTGGTCCGTACACTGCTGCTGCTATTGGTTCATTCGCATTCAACTTGCCTTTGGCTGTGCTAGATGGCAATGTATTCCGCGTGCTTGCAAGGTGTTTTGGAATGGATACACCTATTGATTCAACCCAAGGTAAAATACAATTCAAGGAGCTTGCAGCGCAGCTGCTGGATAATGAAAATCCGGCCTTACATAACCAGGCTATCATGGATCTGGGTGCAGTAGTTTGTTCGCCCAGAAAACCAGATTGCCCCAATTGCCCCCTTCAGGCTATATGTCAGGCAAATGCTAACGGAAGTTGGGATAAGTTTCCCGTTAAGCATCAGAAAATTCAAGTGAAGCAACGTTTTCTTTATTACCTGATTCTGGACTACAAAGGGGAAAGAATGGTTAGGGAAAGAATAGGAAAGGATATCTGGCAGCATCTTTTTGAATTTATACTGAAAGAAACCGATGAACCAGTTGCGCCTGAAGAGCTGCTTAGCATGGATTTTTGGGGTTTGCC
>JBDLTO010000105.1:0-3711 GCA_039805815.1 Bacteroidota bacterium
GATTATCAGTGGTTTATTAGGCGTAACGGTCCACGTCTTGTTACCATAAACAACCTTGTCTGATAAATTCCTGGATGGCCTCACTACAGCCCTACGCAGTTGCCCGTTAGCCCAGCTCAAATCCACCGTGTATCCACCCCTGGCTTTCAAGCCGCTTACAGATCCTGTTTCCCATTCAGCAGGAAGCGCGGGAAGAAGTTCCAATTTACCATCATGACTCTGTAGTAACATTTCAATGATACCAGATGTAGCCCCAAAGTTACCATCAATCTGAAAGGGCGGATGCGCATCAAAGAGATTGGGGTAAGTTCCGCCACCAGCCATTTTAATTTCATTTTTATCGGCCGGATAATATGTCAAAATTGTCTTTATGGCATCGTAGGCCATGGCGGCATTATGCAATCTTGCCCAAAGATTTATTTTCCAGGCAATGGACCACCCAGTTCCGTTGTTTGTGCGGAGTTCAAGAGATTTTTTTACAGCATTTGCCAATTCAGGTGTTTTAGACATGGTAATTGATGATCCTGGATAAAGTCCGAACAGGTGAGAAACATGCCTGTGCTTGGGGTCATTGTCTTCCCAGTCAAAATACCATTCCTGCAAATTTCCCTTTTTCCCAATCTGGTAAGGATATAACTGAGTTAAAGCTTTTTGAATTTGCTGTGCAAGCTCTGCATCCAGACCAAGTATACGATGAGCATCCAGCATTTGAATGAATAGTTCACGTATCATGGCGAGGTCAGCGGTACCTCCGTAAAGCACTGCACCTTTGTTACCCTTTTCTGTAATAAAAACATTTTCGGGTGAAGTTGCAGGAGCAGTTACCAGTTTACCACCCTTATCAGGGATTAAAAATTGCAAACAGAATAAAGCAGCACCTTTCATGAGCGGATATGCCTCACGCTTGAGGAATGCTGTATCTCTTGAAAACAGAAAATGTTCCCAAAGGTGCGTACTCAGCCAAGTTCCTCCCATAGTCCAATTTGCCCATACCGGATCCCCTTGACCGAAATCTCCAACAGGATTTGAAATGGCCCAGATATCAGAATTATGATGTGCCACCCAACCTTCGGTACCATAAAAGGATTTTGCTGTTTGCGCTCCGGTTTTACTCAGGTTGCTTATGAAACCAAACAAAGGCTTATGCATTTCTGGCAGATTTGCTGTTTCTACAGCCCAGTAGTTCATTTCCGTATTGATATTGATGGTATAGTTGCTACTCCAGGGAGGTCGAACCTGTTCATTCCAGATTCCCTGAAGATTCATGGGAACTTCTGGTGTTCTGGATGCGCTGATCATCAGGTAACGCCCATATTGGAAATAGAGTGAGACAAGATCATTATCCTTTATTCCTTTTGCAAATTGCCTCAGTCTTTCATCGGTAGGCATTTTCCTTCGTTCAGTCTGGCCTAGGTTTAGTTTAACCCGGTTATAGAATCCTGAAAAATCCTTTACATGAGCCTGCTTGATAAGCTCGTAATTTTTCCCTTTTAACTGACTAACCAATTTAGACAGTTCAGCCTGCTCATTTTTCCCGCCCGATGCCGGATTTTTTTCATGACCATTGAAACTTGTAGCAGCTGTTACATATAAAATAATTTCACGGGCATTGCTGACACGCAAATAATTATCATCTGAAGTAATTTTCCCGTCAGTTTGAAAAACGCCGGCTTCCGTTGCAAAACGCATGGACCGGGATGAATCATATTGCACAGCATCCTTCATATTGCCCCTATAGTTAGGCTCTGCAACAGATGGCGCTATGCCGTACATCCGCAACCTGTTTTTAAAAGGGAGTAAATCTCCCAGTTCTGCCTCTGTTCTGTATTTAAGCAAGCTGTTTAATGAGACTGAAATATTCAGGTATTCTTTACCCGAGGCTTTCAGTTTGATAAACATTGCCTTATCAGGGTAGGAAATAAATGTTTCACGGGTATATAAGGTACTGCCGGATTCAAAACTTACACGGTGGGTTCCTGTATTCAACTCAAGTTCACGCTTGTAGCCTGATGCAGCGCTAATTCCGAAATCAATGAAAAGGTTACCCATTGGTGCATAAGAAGCGGAAAACTTACCCTGCATGAAACGTGTTAAACTATCTGCTTTTTGATATTCTCCGGCAAATAGGGCTGCCCTGACCAGCGGTAGGTATTTCTTTGCCTCAGGATTCATGTTAGGATCAACCGGGTATCCCGCCCAGAGGGTGGATTCATTCAGTGAAATTTTTTCCTTTTCAATACCGCCGTAAACCATACCACCAATTCTGCCATTGCCCACAGGCAATGCATCTTCAAAAACAGTTGCTGGCTTATTATACCAGATAACATCCATTTCTCCATCTTGTGCAAAAACACAGTTAAGCGGGAGTAACAATAACAGGAATAATTTTTTATGCATGAAGATCAATTAAGTAGCTAAATAACTTGAAATCCGTGGGCATATGGATCATCAGAAGGGTCAATTGAAATAATATTATGTCCGTATATTTTTGCCCAACCTTCTATTGATGGTCGCATTGCAGGCTTTCCATCAACAGTGGTCTCTTCTTCAATACGCCCGATAAATTTACTGCCGATGATACTTTCGTGTATAAACTCATCCCCCTTTTTCAGCTTGCCCCTTGAATACCATTGCGCCATTCGTGCACTTGTTCCCGTACCACATGGTGACCTGTCAATCGCTTTATCACCGTAGAACACTGCATTCCTCGCAGTTGAATCTTTATCCAGCACATCACCACACCAGAGGATATGGCTGCAGGAATGAATGGTTGGATTGAGGGGATGAACAAACTTGTAACGTGCATTTATATTGCTTCGCAATGTCCTGGCCATACTAACGAGCTGGTCTGCAGTAAACTCCTGCAAACCTGGGAAATTAGGTTGTTTATCAACTATGGCATAAAAATTTCCTCCATAAGCCACGTCAACCGTTATTTCACCAAGCCCAGGGCAATCCACAGCAAGATTTTCCTGATCAAGGTAACCAGCTACATTGGTAAGTCTGACTGAACTGACTTTTTCACCAGTCATGTTGTAAGTGATTTCAACAAGTCCAGCCGGCGCCTCCATTCTTATGGTGCCTGACTTTTTTGGCGTGACTAATCCTGACTCAATAGCTGCGGTGACAGTTCCTATTGTGCCATGACCGCACATCGGCAGACATCCGCTAGTTTCGATAAAGAGAACTGCAAAATCATTTTCAGGATCATGTGGAGGATAGAGGATACTCCCGCTCATCATGTCATGCCCTCTTGGTTCAAACATCAATCCACGCCTTATCCAGTCATAATCTCGCAGAAAATGTTGTCTTTTTTCACTCATGTTATTTCCCTCTAAGGCAGGACCACCCGCAATAACTAACCTTACAGGATTACCGCAGGTATGGGCATCAATGCATTCAAAAACATGACCTGATAAATGATGGGAAACATTTTTTTGTGGCAACGATAAAGATTGGGTTGGCATAGTTCTACAAGTTAAATAAAATGTCGAAATTAGCCGACTACAATCTTTTTAAATGGAGACTTACGGAAGAATTCTATTGATTGCTATGCCAGTTTTTCTTTTTCTGGTTTTGTTTGAAAAATGGTACGGATATCGAAAAGGGATGGATACAGTTAGACTTATGGATATGATTTCCTCTCTGACATCCGGGGTTACTAATGTTACAAAAGATGTGCTCGGGCTCAGTGTGGCTGTCATTAGTTAT
>JBDLTO010000106.1:0-4909 GCA_039805815.1 Bacteroidota bacterium
TATCCAGTGTGATTCCCTTTAAAACCTGAAGCTCCTGTTTGCCCATGAAATAACTTTTCCTGATCTCTTCAAGGTGTATGACGGAGTCTTGCATGCGTTTATTTTTTGATGACTTTTGGTACGGTAAAAAATTGACCAGCGGGAGCAGGTGCATTTGAAAGTGCCAGATCAGGTGATATCGAACCTTTTATTTCATCATGCCGAAGCCTGTTTTCCTCGCCGCTGATATGGGTTAAAGGTTCAACACCTGAAGTGTCGAGCTCATTCAGTTTTTCCACAAAGCCAATCATTTGCTGTAAATCAGCCTGAATTCCGGCTAATTCCTGATCGGTAAATTCCAGCCTGGCCAATGTAGCCAGTTTGAGTGTCATTTCCCTGTTCAGTTCCATATTAGTCTGTTAATTGCAAATTTAATCATTATCCGGGCATATTAGATGAATACTTGATGAGCGGAAATGAGGTGGCATGGTGTGGTTGAAGGATTATACATTCATTATATTTGCGGCATGAACAGTGAAAAAGCTATTGTCATGAGTGGGATTCGTCCTACAGGTTACCTGCATTTGGGCAATTATTTTGGTGCGATGCGCAATTATGTAAAATTGCAGGAGTCTTATACCTGCTATTTCATGGTTGCAGATTTGCATGCACTAACAACTCATCCGGATACGAAAGAATTGAAAGAGAATGTGCACCGGGTAATTGCGGAGAACATAGCCTGTGGTATTGATCCTGAAAAGGCAGCTCTTTACTGCCAGAGTCATATCAGGGAAACATCAGAGCTTTATCTTTACCTTAATATGCTTGCCTACCTCGGTGAACTGGAAAAGACAACCACTTTCAAAGATAAGGCCAGGCTTCAGCCGGATAATATCAATGCGGGATTGCTTACATACCCCGTTTTACAGGCTGCAGATATTATTCTTCATCGGGCAACCTGGGTACCAGTTGGAAAGGACCAGGAACAGCACCTGGAGATGTCTAGGAATTTTGTCAAACGATTTAACCATCGGTACGGAGAAATTTTTCCAGAGCCTATGGCCTATAATTTTGGCGAAGACCTTGTTAAAGTACCCAGCCTTGATGGAACAGGAAAAATGAGTAAGAGTGAAAACCAGCTTGCCACACTTTACCTGGCTGATACTGATGAGCTGATCAGGAAAAAAGTTATGAAAGCCAAGACTGATGCGGGTCCTGCTGCACCCGATACCCCCAAGCCGGATTATATTGAAAACATTTTTCAGCTGATGCGGCTGGTGAGTAATGCGGACGCCATTCTGTTTTTTGAAGAGGCGTATCAGCAGTGTACAATCCGGTATGGTGACCTGAAAAAGCAGCTGGCGGAAGATATGGTTACTTTTATCAGTCCGATCCGTGAAAAAGCTGAAAACATCCGGAATGATAAAAAGTACCTGACTGAGGTCATGTCTATGGGAGCTGAAAAGGCCAGAACGAGTGCTGTTGCTACCATGGAATTGGTAAGAGAGGCAATGGGTTTGGTATATTCAAAATGAATCTGTACTTTGTTTGCCCTCGGTTAACCATATCTGAATAAAATAGTATGTCCAAAGCAAGAAAACCAAAACATGTAGCCATTGCCGGGAATATCGGTGCTGGCAAGACAACCTTAACAGAAATGCTGAGTAAGCATTATCGCTGGATACCACAATTTGAGGATGTGGACCAGAACCCGTATCTCTATGATTTTTATGAAGATATGCCACGATGGAGTTTTAACCTGCAGATCTATTTCCTGAACAGCAGGTTGAATCAGCTTATAGAAATAAGCAAAGGAACTGAAACCGTTATCCAAGACCGGACAATCTACGAAGATGCTTACATATTCGCTCCCAATCTCCACGAAATGGGATTGATGAGCAAGCGTGACTTTGACAACTACTTTGAATTTTTCCAGAACCTCAAGCAGATGGTAAAACCGCCAGATCTGATGATATACCTGCAGGCTTCTGTTCCTACCTTGGTTGGACAAATTCAAAAGCGAGGCAGGGATTATGAAGAGAATATCCGACTTGACTACCTGAAACGATTGAACGATTATTATACCAAGTGGGTTGAAGGATATAATGAAGGACCATTGCTTGTGATCAATGTGGATAAGACCAAGTTTGTTGAAAATGAAGAGCACCTTGGTGAAATCATTGCCAAAATTGATGCAGAACTATACGGTTTGTTCTGAACTGGCTTTTCAGTCCACGAAAACCTCAAAACTCTCAAACCCTGGTGTTGGTTGAATGGTAGCAGCAGCTTCGAGTAATTTCCAAACTGCTGCCCTGCCTGCAGAACCAAGTGCAAACGAGTAGTTGTTTACATATAATGCGATGTGTTTTCTCATGACTTCCTCAGACATTTCCTGAGCATTTTCCTTTACAAATGGCGAAAGTTCATGGGCGTTTTCCCAAGCATATTCCAGGCTTTTACGGATCACCCTGTTGATCTTATGCAATAGGGGAACAGCGTAACTCCTTCTGGCCAGAATACCGCCGAGTGGTATGGGTAAACCTGTTTTCAATTCCCACAAATCACCTAGTTCTGCGAGTTGATTCAACCCTTTTTCGGAATAGGTAAACCGGTTTTCATGGATGATGACCCCAGCATCTACCTTGCCGGATATAATGGCATCTTCAATTTCATGAAATGGGATGAAAACTTTGTTTCGGATTTCAGGAAATGCCATTGAAAACAACAGGTGGGCCGTTGTATTTATCCCCGGAAGTGCTACTGCATGAGCTTTTGCATCCAGGTTTTCTGCTGTATGCAGGTTTTTAGACACCAGCAGTGGTCCAACTCCCTGCCCAAGGGCGCCCCCCGCATCCAGGATACGGTAGTGGTAGATGAGTCTTGGAACAGCACCATAACTTACTTTGGTGATGTCTAGTTCACCGCTCCTGGCGAGCATATTGAGCGTTTCAACATCTTCAAGCCGGGGGGTAAATCTCAGACCTTCAGTATCAATTTTTTCTTGCAGGAGTGCGTCAAAAATAAAGGTGTCATTCGGGCAGGGCGATAATCCTATTGTTAGGTTCATGGTTTCTCATTGAATTGGTTTAGAAGATTTTTACACACATTTACGGCAGCTCCCATGGCTTCAGATATCCGCCAGTAGTCCTTGTTTCTTTCTCCTGCCAGATTGGAAATACCTCGGATTTGGATAAACGGTATCCCTGTAGATAAGCCAATATAGTGTAAAGGAGCACCTTCCATGGACTCTATATCAAGTTTATATAGATTTTTGTATAGTGAGATATCTTCAAGATTTGTTGTAATCCGGTTGACAGTTGTTCCATGCACTGCCGGCACTCCAGTTCTGTTGAGTAAATGCTCATGTGGGTTAATTAGTTTTTTCTGTTCAAAAGGTGGTTCGCTGGCAGCGGCGAGCCCCATGTCAAATATGTCAGCATATTTTTCATTTTCCCAAACCCCCATCTCTGCTGTGCACTCTGTTTTTACAACAAATGCTTTTCCAATTTGGATCTCATCGCTGAAAGTTCCGGCAATGCCTAACTGAATAATAAGATCTGGATTGTTATCATGTATAGCCTTCATCAGGTTATACATGGTGGAAAGAATGCCAACACCGGTAATGGCCAGGCTTAACTTTTTGGCTTCATCTACCCCCAATTCCCGACGAAAAAAGTTCATTTCCCGATCAGTTGCAGCAGTAATCAGAATCTTCATGCATCAAAGTTCTGCATTTTCCCTTAAGCTGCTTAACTTTGCATCCCTTTATATTATGCCTGTTTTTTACCTTACTCGAAAAGAACATTTCAACGCTGCTCATAAGCTTTTTAATCCTAATTGGACAAAAGAGCGGAATGATCAGGTATTTGGAAAATGTGCCAATGAAAACTGGCATGGTCACAATTTTGAGTTATTGGTTACTGTTAAGGGAGAACCGAATCCGGAAACAGGATTTATTGTAGATGCCAAGTTGCTCAGTAGTATTATCAAGACGCAGGTTGTAGATGTGCTTGATCACAGGAATCTAAATCTGGATGTGCCCTTTATGGCCGGTAAAATATGTTCCATTGAAAATCTTGTATGGGGTATCTGGCATGAATTACTCCCGCACATGCCATCAGGAGTTGCCCTTCATTGCATCAGGCTTGTGGAAACTCCACGTATATTTGTAGAATATTTTGGAGAATAAAAGCTGAAATCCTAAACAATTTTATAGCTTTTGTGTTTTATTCTTCTAAAGGGTGCAGAAGATGAAGAATGAACGAGTTTCAGTTTACAGGGCAGAACACTTTAATGCGGCACACCGGTTGCACAATCCGGATTGGGATCAAGATACCAACTCCCGGGTGTTTGGCAAATGTAACCTTCCTCATTACCATGGCCATAATTACGAGCTCATCGTTAAAGTAACAGGTGAAGTTGATCCGTCAACAGGATATGTAGTGGATATGAAGGTGCTCTCTGATATCATTTCAGAAAAAATACTAGACCGTTTTGACCATCGGAATTTGAATGAGGATGTTCCGGAGTTTAAGGTAATTAATCCAACTGCGGAAAATATAGCAATCGTCATATACAAGATCTTAAGGCCGGAAATCGCCGAACATTTTGATCTGCAAATACGTTTGTATGAAACACCCAGAAATTTTGTAGAATATCCTGCAAACTAATTTTTCCAATTTACACACATGGCATATATCAAGGTTGAGCAGTTTGAAGATAAAATAACTTCAGGGTTAATTGAGAATTACAGGGAATCTATTGCGCTGTTGGGAGAAGATCCGGAGCGTGAGGGTTTATTGAAAACACCAGAAAGGGTTGCGAAATCCATGCAATACCTTACACAGGGGTATCAAATAGACCCCAAGGCAATTTTGGCATCTGCAAAATTTCATGAGGATGTCAGTGAAATGATTATCGTAAAAGACAT